>NZ_JBJDRL010000070.1:0-20789 GCF_044987475.1 Microbacterium sp. ZW CA_36 | reverse complement strand
GGAGCCCGCGCGATGGGCGGTGCGGCGGGCGAGGATGCGGCCACCGGCGCCGCGCAGGGACTCGAGGCCCGCGTCCGCGTGGATCGCGGCGGGTTCGCACTGGACGTGGCGCTCAGCGTGCCGGCGGGCGGGGCCGTGGCCCTCATGGGCCCGAGCGGCGCCGGGAAGTCGACGCTGCTCGGCGTCCTCGCCGGGCTGACCGGGTTCGATGAGGGAGAGGTCCGGCTGCAGGGCCGGCTGCTCGACCGGCGCACGTCCGACGGCTCTGCTGCGCGCCGCACGACGCCGGCGGCACGCGGCGTGGTGCTGCTCGGGCAGGATCCGCGCCTGTTCCCGCATCTCAGCGCGCACGACAACGTGGCGTTCGGGCTGCGGGTGCACGGCGCCACGAAGACGGTGGCGGCGGCCGGAGCCGCGGACTGGCTTCGACGCGTCGGGCTGGAGGGGCTCGGCGAACGCCGGCCCGCTCAGCTGTCGGGTGGACAGCAGCAGCGCGTCGCGCTGGCGCGGGCGCTCGCGACGTCGCCCGCCGCTATCCTGCTCGACGAGCCGCTCACCTCGCTCGATACCGAGACCGCCGGCGACGTGCGCGCCCTGCTGCATCAGCAGCTCGCGGCGACGCGCACGACGGCCGTCGTCGCGACCCACGACGCGGTCGACGCGGTCGCGCTCGCGAGCCGCCTCGTCGTGCTCGAAGACGGCCGGGTCACGCAGACCGGGCCGGTGCGCGAGGTCCTCGCGTCTCCGGCGACCCGGTTCGCCGCAGCGGTGGCGGGACTCAACCGCGTCGTCGGGACCCTCGAACCCGCAGACTCGGCCTGGCGTGCCGGGGACCTGGTGCTGCCCCACGCGGCGGGGTCGCGGCATCCGTCTCTTGTTGCGGTATTCCGGCCGAGCGCCGTCCGGGTGATCGACGGGCCGCCCCACGCCGCGGGGGAGTGGACAGCACGCATCGTGCGCCTCGAGCAGACGCCGGCCGGGGTTCGGATACGCACCGCCGATCCCGACGTCGCGGTGGACGTCGCCGCCGACAGCGCCGCGGGGCTCGCGCCCGGCGACACGATCACGCTGCGCGTGGACCCGGCCGACGTGCGACTGGTCGAGCACTGAGCCTCCGCCACACTCAGAGCGTTTCGTCTCGCTCGTTCCTCGCTCGCTCAACGACCGGGAGAAAGGTCTCGCTCGTTCCTCGCTCGCTCAACGACCGGGAGAAAGGTCTCGCTCGTTCCTCGCTCGCTCAACGACCGGGAGAAAGGTCTCGCTCGGTCCTCGCTCGCTCAACGACCGGGAGAGAGGTCTCGCTCGGTCCTCGCTCGCTCGACGACCGGGAGAAGGGTCTCGCTCGGTCCTCGCTCGCTCGACGACCGGGAGAAGGGTCTCGCTCGTTCCTCGCTCGCTCAACGACCGGGGAGGTGGTTCGTCGCTCGCTCAACGGCCGGGGAGGTGGTTCGTCGCTCGCTCAACGGCCGGGCGAAAGGTTCCGGTCGTTGAGCGAGGGAGCGCCAGCGACCGAGACGAAACGCCTCGAGCCGAGGGACCGCGCCGGGGCCGGACGCTTCGTCGACGACCCGGGCCCCAGACAGCTGTCCGGCGCATCTCATAGACTCGCCCGGTGACGCGAATCCGCCCCTTCCGCCCCGGTGACGAACCCGCGCTCGTCGACATCTGCCTGACGACAGCGGATGCCGGAGCCGACGCGACCGGCATCCTCGACGACGACGATCTCTGGGCCGAGATCTTCGTCCTGCCCTACGCGGTACGTCACCCCGAGTTCGCCTTCGTGGTCGAGACGGACGACGGCCGCGTCGTCGGCTACATCGTGGGCGCCCCCGACTCCGCGGCGTTCGAGGAGTGGTTCCGGACCGAGTGGTGGCCGCGGCACGCCGAGCGCTGGCCCCGGCCGAAGGGCGCGCAGACGGCCGCCGAATCGCGGCAGGACGGCATCCTCCGCTACGCGTACTCCCGCGCGGGCGGTGCTCAGCCGTTCGGTGACGAGTACCCGGCGCACCTGCACATCGACCTGCTGCCCGAGACGCAGGGCCAGGGCCTCGGCCGCCGGCTGATCGAGACGCTCGAAGCCGCCCTCCGCGAGGCGGGGGTGCCCGGCCTCCACCTGGTCGCCTCGGTCGAGAACACCGGCGCGATCGCCTTCTATCCCCGCGTCGGGTTCGAGCCGATCCCGTCGCCCGCGGGCACGCAGGTCTTCGCGACGCGCCTCTGACCTACGCGACGGCCGTCCTCGCGTCAACCCATCCGGGTGCGGAGCATGCCCGCGTAGTCTGCCCTCGTGGACGATGTCTCGGCGCCGACCGGCCGTGAGCCGGCACTCGTGGCGCTTCCGCGCCCCGACGGCTCCGCGCCGCGCGCGCTCGTCCTGGGCGCGACGGGGTACATCGGCGGGCGGCTGGTGCCGCGGCTGCTGAACGCCGGCTACGAGGTCCGGGTGCTGGCGCGCGATCCCGCGCGGGCGGCGGCGTTCCCGTGGGGCGATCGCGTCGAGATCGTCCGCGGCGACGCCGCCGACGAAGACCCGGTCGGCGAGGCCGTGCGCGATGTCGACGTGGTCTTCTACCTCGTCCACTCGATGTCGGGCGGCAAGCGGTTCGCCGACACCGACCGGCGCGCTGCCGAGACGGTCGCGAACGCGGCGGCCGCGGCATCCGTGGGTCGCATCGTCTATCTCGGCGGGCTGCACCCGACCGGGGTGACGCTCTCGCCGCACCTGCAGTCGCGCGTGGAGGTCGGGCGGACGTTCCTCGAGAGCGGCGTCCCGACGATCGTGCTGCAGGCGGGGGTCGTGATCGGGTCGGGGTCGGCGTCGTTCGAGATGGTGCGCCATCTCACCGAGGTGCTGCCGTACATGCCCGCGCCGAGGTGGGTGCGCAACCGCATCCAGCCCATCGCCGTGCGCGATGTGCTGCACTACCTGCTGGGCGCCGCACGACTGCCGGCCGACGTGAACCGCGCCGTCGACATCGGCGGCCCCGACGTGCTGCGGTACGGGCAGATGATGAACGGCTACGCCGTCGAGGCGGGGTTGCGCCAGCGTGCGATCGCAGCGCTCCCGGTGCTGACGCCACGACTCGCCTCGCACTGGGTCAACCTCGTGACACCGATCCCGCGCGCGATCGCGCGGCCGCTGGTCGAGTCGCTGCAGAACGAGTGCATCGTGAAGGACCACGGGATCGACGAGCTCATCGCTCCACCGGAGGGCGGTCTCACCCCGTACCGCACGGCGGTGCGGCTGGCGCTGGGAAAGCTCGAGACCGATGCGATCGAGACCAGCTGGCAGGATGCCGGCGTGCTCGGCGCCCCGAGCGACCCGCTGCCGAACGACCCCGACTGGGCGGGTCGCGTGGTGTTCAGTGACGTCCGCACGGCACACACCCCGGCATCTCCCGACGCCCTGTGGCGCGTCATCGTGGGGATCGGCGGAGAGAACGGGTGGTACTCGTCGCCGCTGCTGTGGGCCGTGCGCGGCTGGATGGATCGCCTCGTCGGGGGCATCGGGCTCGCCCGGGGGCGGCGCAGCCGCGACCGGCTCGCCGTGGGCGATGCGCTCGACTTCTGGCGGGTCGAGGCGCTGGAACCGGGACGGATGCTGCGCCTCCGGGCAGAGATGAAGGTGCCGGGTCTCGCCTGGCTCGAGCTGCGGGCGGCGGCCGACGAGGAGCGCGGCGGCTCACGCTACGACCAGCGCGCGGTGTTCTTCCCGCGGGGGCTCGCGGGGCGACTGTACTGGCTCGCCGTCCTGCCGTTCCACGGGTTCATCTTCGCGGGCATGGCACGGCGCATCACGGCGACCGCCGCGGCGGGCGGCGGCGGCGACGAGGCCTGATCCGCCCGTCGGCGCAGCGCGTCACGCCGTGAGGACGCGGCGGCGCATCACGCCGTAAGGATCGGGCGGTGCGACACGAGGCGATCCAGCACCGAGCCCGGTGGCACCGCGTCGTACTTGTAGCTGAGCTTCTGCACGATCGACGCCCCCGCGACGAAGCGCATCGCGTCGGGGTCCCACGGCTGCATCATGCCGAGCTGCAGCAGGTGGCTGGCGGCGCTGGACAGCGTGGGTGCGGCATCCCACTGTCCGTGGAACTCCGGCACGAGATCCAGGAGCACCTCGAAGATGCGGTGGTAGAGGAAGTAGTCGGGGATGCCGCCGCCCGACTCCCACCAGGCCTGGAGTGCGAGCCGCTGCAGGCGGATGAGCGGCGTCGCCGGCACGGCGGCGATGAACCAGTTGCCGATCTGGCGGCGGGTCCAGCGGGGGTACAGGGCGCCGGCGGTGAGCAGAGGTGCGACCGCCTGGGGGAGCGGGGCGGGCGCCCAGCAGGTGGCGTCGACCCAGATGCCGCCGAGGCGGTCGAGCACGCTGATGCGGACGAAGTCCGAGAAGTGCGCGGGGTGATCCTTCTCGAGGGCGTCGGCCACGGCATCCGGGATCTCCACGAGCTCGCGCGCCGACGTGCCGTCGAGCACGGTCAGCGGTGTCGGGAGGTCGTCGTGGAGGCGCGACATCTCGCCGACGCAGGCCTGCACGAGCGGGGGCGCGGAGTCCAGCGGCGAGTTCCAGAACGTGTAGAGATTCAGCGCCGATGGATCGACGCGTGCGCCATCGCGGTGCGCGAGGATCCTGCCGTCCTTGCGGCTGCCGGCCTGCTCCGGCAGGCCGGCGGCGATCCGCAGCTCGGGCAGGCGCGGGCGGAGGAACTCGGTGAACGTGCGGTACGCGGCGATCGCGGCCACCGGGTCGACGGTGTCACGGAACTTTTCGGCACGTCGCAGCTGCGCCTCGAGACCCTCGAACGGGTTCGGGATGCCGTCGCTCACGGTCAGAGCCTAGGCCGTGGTCCGCTGCACCACCGGGATCACGTGGCGTCAGGAATCGCGGCGCCGGCATCCGTCAGACCGGGATGCGGCCGTCCTCGAGGCGCACCACGCGGTCGACGAGCCCGTCGGGTACGGCCACGTGCGAGATCAGCACCACCGCCTGGTCGTCCCGCACGGCGCTCAGCAGGTCGACGAGCAGCCGATCGGATGCCTCGGGGTCGACGCCCGCGGTCGGCTCGTCGAGCACGAGCACGGGGAATCCGCGCAGCAGCGCCCGGGCCAGCGCGATGCGCTGCGCCTGACCGCCCGAGACGAGGGCGCCTCGTTCACCGACGCGCGCGCCGAGTCCGCCGCGCTCGCGCAGCCAGGCGTCGAGCCCGACGCGGGCGAGGGCCGCCTCGAGCTCGGCATCCGTCGCCGTATCGCGCGCGAAGAGCAGGTTCTGCCGGATGTCTTCGTCGAAGAGCATCGGATGCTGCTCGCACAGCCCGACGGTCAGCCGCACGTCGTCGGGGGAGCGGTCGTGGACGGAACGCCCCCCGATCTCGTAGCCGCCCTCGGTGTCGAGGAACCGCACCAGCGCGTGGGCGAGGGTGCTCTTGCCCGCGCCGCTCGCCCCCATGACGAGCACGCGCTCGCCCGGACGGATCGCGAGGTCGATGTCGTGCAGCGAGGCCTGCGCCGCACCCGGCCAGCGCACCTCCGCGGCACGCAGCCGGATGCCGTCGCCGAGCGGGGGAGCCTCACCGGTGGGCGCGACTGTCTCGGGCGCCAGCTCCGCCGGCGGCGTCGAGGGCAGCGCGTCCGCGACGCGCTCGGCCGAAGCTCGCACCTGCCGCCATGCGGAGGCCGCCAGGGGAACGGTGGCGAACACCTCGAAGACCGCCATCGGCACCAGCACGACCACGGCGAGCGATGGGCCGGGAAGGGCGCCGGATGCCGTACCCGGCGCCGCGGCAAGCACCGCGGCGATCGAGGCTGCCCCGGCCAGGAGCGAGACCAGGGCGGCTGTGCCCGCCTGTGCACCGGAGCGGCGGACCACCGCACGGCGGAGGGCGGCGTCGGCGCGGGCGATGCGCTCTCGGCTCTGCGCCTCGGCGCCGTAGGCGGCGAGCACATCGAGGCTGCCGATGTGGTCGAGCACGGCGTCGGCGAGGGCCGCCCGCAACGGTGCGATGTCGCGCTCGGCGCGGGCGCCCGACATCCATCCCCACAGTGTCGCGACAGCCGCCGCGACGACGAGGCAGGCGAGCAGGGTCAGCGCCGCCGGCCACCACACGAACGCCACGAGCACGACCGCGCCGAGCGCCACGAGCGCCGAAGACACGAGCGGCTGCACCACCCGCAGCGGAAGGTTCTGCAGCTCGTCGACGTCGTCCACGAGCGCCCCGAGCACCGAGCCGCGGCGCGTGCGCGTCAGCCCGTCCGGTGCCAGCGGCACCAGTCGCCGCACGAGGTCGGCGCGGGTGGAGGCGAGCTGCCGCAGCGCGGCGTCGTGACCGGTGAGTCGTTCGAGGTAGCGGAACACGGCGCGAGAGATCGCGAAGAACCGCACACCGACCACCGCCGCCGACAGGTAGAGCACCGGCGGCTGCTCGCTCGCGCGGACGATGAGCCACGCGCTCACCGCGAGCAGCGCGACCGCCGACGCCTCGGAGGCGAAGCCGGCGGCCAGTGCCCACCAGAACCTCCGCGCCGGCGGCATCGCCCCGCGCAGCACCTGTGTGGCGCTCACGGCCTCCACGCCGCTCCGCTTGCCAGGACCACGCGCTGACCGCGAGACCCCAGCGCGGGGACGAGACCCTGGGGTCAGCCCGAGGTCTCGTCCGTCCCATGGGGTATCACGGTCGTCGTGAGGCTGCGCGGGCGTCGGGGTCATGCGGGCACCTCGGCGGGCTCAAGGCGGATCACGGCGTCGGCGATCGCGCGGGCGCTGGTGCGGTGCGAGATGAGGAGCACCGTCGCGCCGGCATCCGCGAGCGACCGGATGCTGTGCCACAGCCGGCCCTCCGTCTCCGGGTCGAGCGCCGAGCTCGGCTCGTCGAGCGCGACCACCGGTGCGTTCCCGCGAAGATGCCGGTACAGCGCGCGGGCGACCGCCACACGCTGGGCCTGTCCGCCTGAGAGGCCACCGCCCTGCACGCCGAGTTCGAGTGCGGGGTCGAGGGTCCTCGCGCACGCGAGGTCCAGTGCGTGCCGCACGATCTCGGCATCCGGCGGCGCGTCGCCGAGGCCGACGTTGTCGGCGATCGTGCCGGCGAGCAGGCCGGGGCGCTGACCCGCCCACGCGAGCCACTCGGCCGGTGCGAGGCCACGGACATCGACGCCGTTCCACGCCGCTGCGCCGTCGAACGCGGCTGCGCCGCGCAGGGCGGCGAAGACGCTGGACTTGCCGGCGCCGCTCGGTCCCTCGATGAGGGTGACGGTGCCCGGGGCGGCCGTCAGATCGACGGGCTGCAGCATCCTGTCTCCGCGGCGCACGCGCACGGCAGAGAGCTCGAGGTGCGTTCCGGGCGTTTCGTCTTGCTCGTTCCTCGCTCGCTCAACGACCGGGGGCCGGGTGGCGCCGGCCGGGGCCGGAGCCTCAACGACCGGACGTCGGGCTCGGCCGATCGCTGCCTGAGCCCGGTCCGCGCCGCGTCGGAGGGCGGCATCCAGTACGTCGAACACGTCGTCGGTCGCGGCGATGCCCTCGGCCGCCGCGTGGAACTGCACGCCGACCTGACGGAGCGGCAGATACGCCTCGGGCGCCAGCAGCAGCACGAACAGGCCGACGGCGAGGGTGAGCGACCCGTCGATGAGCCGGAATCCGATCGAGACGGCGACGATCGCGACCGAGATCGACGCGAGGAACTCCAGTGCGAAGCCCGACAGGAAGGACACGCGCAGCACGCGCATCGTCTCGCGACGATAGTCGTCGGTGACGCGCTCGATCGACGCGGCCGCGCGATGCTGGCGGCCGAAGACCTTGAGCGTCGACAGCCCCTGCACGGTGTCGGCGAAGCGCGACGCGAGGCGCTGCAGCGTCTGCCACTGCCGCTGCTGCACGGAGCGCGTCGCAAGACCGATGAGCACCATGAAGATCGGGATGAGGGGGAGGGTGAGCAGCACCGTCAGCCCCGAGATCCAGTCCTGCCACCACATCACCGCGACGATCAGCGGCGTCGCCACCACCGTCTGCACCAGCTGCGGCAGGTAACGGCCGAAGTAGGCCTCGAGGGCGTCGAGGCCGCGCCCCGCGGTGATCGCCAGCGCCGCGGAGTTGCGGGCTCCGAGCCACTCGGGCCCGAGTGCGCCGATCGCCGCGACGAGTGCCGTGCGCAGCTGCGTCTGCACCCGCGCGGCGGCGCGGGCGGCGACAGCCTCGCGCGTCCACAGCAGCACGGCGCGCACGGCAACCACGAGAGCGAGGGCGCCCAGAGTCGGCAGGAGTTCGGCCGGCGGCATCCCGTCGACCGCTCCGGTGATGGCGCGGGTCAGCAGCCAGGCGAACGCCACGATCACGGCCGTCTGCGCGAGCGCGATCGCCGCGATCGCGGCGAAGAACCACCGCGAGGCGGTCGCGTACTTCAGCAGCCGCGGGTCGACGGGTTTGCCCGACGTCGGGGCCGGGGCGTCGCCGTTGTTCTCGTCCATCGCTCCTTCGACCCTACCGATGCGCTCCGCACTCCCTCTGTCCCTGTTCACTTGCGCTGAACGTACGGGAATCGGCGCATGCCGCGTACGTTCAGCGCAAGTGAACTGCCGCCGTGGAGGAACGGATGCCGTGGGCCGCGGCATCCGCCTCGGGCAGGTCAGTGCGCGGGCTCCGCGGCGGCCGCCTCGATCCGCGAGCGGGTGATGCGCTTGCGGAAGATCCAGTACGTCCAGCCCTGGTACGCCAGCACGAGCGGGAGGAAGACGAGCGCCGCCCACGACATGATCGTGAGGGTGTAGTCCGTGCTGGACGCGTTCTCGATGGTGAGCGAGCCGGCCGGGTCGCCGGTCGACGGCATCACGTACGGGAACAGGGCGAACCAGACGGCGAGGACCGCGGTGACGATCGTGAACGCGCCGAACCCGAAGGCCCAACCTTCGCGACCGCGGGCGTTGGAGATCCACGATGCGATGAGCAGCACGGCGGCGACCGCCGACAGGATCGCCGTCATCAGGGCGAACTCGCGCCCCTCGCTGAACGCCATGCCCACCGTCCACACCAGGAAGACGGCGGCGACGACGATCGTCAGGAGCCCGGCCCGGCCGGCCAGCCGGCGTGCGTCGGCGGCGACCTGGCCGTCGGTCTTCAGCGCGACGAAGTACACGCCGTGCGTGAAGAACAGCAGCAGCGTGGTGAGACCGCCGAGCAGCCCGTAGGGATTGAGCAGGGTCAGGAACGACCCGACGAACTCGTGGTCCGCGTCCAGCGGCACGCCCTGCACGATGTTGGCGACCGCGACGCCCCACAGCAGCGCCGGCACGGCCGAGCCGACGACGATCATCGTGTCGAAGCCCCTCTTCCACCGCAGCGAGTCGCGCTGATGGCGGTACTCGAACGAGACGCCGCGCAGGATGAGCGCCAGCAGGATCAGCAGCAGCGCGAGGTAGAACCCACTGAACAGCGTCGCGTACCACTCGGGGAACGCGGCGAACAGACAGGCGCCGGCCACGATGACCCACGTCTCGTTGAGATCCCACACGGGGCCGATGGTGTTGATGACCTGGCGCCGGCTGACGTCGTTCTTGCCGAGGAACGGCAGCGACATGCCGACGCCGAAGTCGAACCCGTCGAGCACGAAGTAGCCGACGAAGAGGAATCCGACGATCCAGAACCAGAGGTAGGCGAGATCCATGACGTGCTCCTGAAGCTCCTAGTAGACCGTCGTCGGGGTGTCTTCGACCGCCAGGGTGCGCTGATCCGGCGCGCCCGGCTCGGGGAGGGGCTCAGGCCCCTTCTTGGCCGTCTTCACGATGAGTCCGAACTCGACGACCGCCAGTGCCGCGTAGATGAGCGTGAACGCGGTCAGCGAGATGAGGACGGTCCAGCCGGGCACCGAGGGCGAGACGCCGTCCTCGGTCAGCATCAGGCTGAACACGATCCAGGGCTGGCGGCCCATCTCGGTGAAGACCCAGCCCACCAGGATCGCGAGCAGGGATGCCGGCCACGCCCAGATCGCGAGCCGCCAGGCCCACGCCGGGACCTCGCGCGTCGCCTTCTTGCGGGTGAGCCAGAGGCCGACGACCGCGACGAGCGCCGCGACGCCGCCCAGGCCGATCATCCAGCGGAACGCCCAGTACGTGACCCACAGGATCGGGGCGAAGTTGCCGTCGACCTGGTCGGCGAACTGCGGGAACATCTCCGTGGTGTAGAGCGTGTTGAGGTCGTTGATGCCCTCGACGCAGCCGTCCAGCGAATGCGTCGACAGCAGCGCCAGCAGGTAGGGGACGCGGATCGAGAACAGCTCGCTCGTGCCGTCCGGGGTGCCGAGCGTGAAGATCGAGAAGGAGGCATCCGCCCCGCACGCGCTGTCGAACAGCGCCTCGGCGGCGGCCATCTTCATGGGCTGGGTGGCGACCATCACGAGGCTCAGCTGGTCGCCCGAGATCGCGACACCCGCGAATGCGGCGATGAGACCCCAGAGGCCGAACTTCAGCGACGACCGCATCATGTCGACGTTCTGCCTGCGCAGCAGATGCCAGGCCGAGATCGACACGATGACGCCCGCGGTCATCATGAACGCCGCGAACAGGGTGTGGGGCAGGGCCGCCAGCGCGACGGGGTTGGTCAGCACGGCGAAGAAGTCGGTCATCTCGGCGCGGGAGCCGTCTTCGGCCATCTTGAAGCCGACGGGGTTCTGCATGAAGGCGTTCGCCGCGAGGATGAAGTACGCCGAGAACCAGGCGCCAATCGTCGCGATCCAGATGCTCGCGAGGTGCAGCGCCCTGGGCAGCTTGTCCCAGCCGAAGATCCACAGGCCGATGAAGGTGGCCTCGAAGAAGAAGGCCATCAGGCCCTCGAAGGCGAGCGGAGCCCCGAACACGTCGCCGACGAACCGCGAGTAGGACGACCAGTTCATGCCGAACTGGAACTCCTGCACGATGCCGGTGACGACGCCCATCGCGAAGTTGATGAGGAAGATCTTCCCGAAGAACCGCGTCAAGTGCAGCCACTTCACGTTGCCGGTGCGGAACCACGCTGTCTGGAAGATCGCGACCGTAAGCGCCATGCCGAGCGTGAGCGGCACGAAGAGGAAGTGGTACAGCGTCGTGAGGCCGAACTGCCAGCGCGCCAGCAGCAGAGGGTCCAGCAGATCCATGTTGCGCTTCCGATCGTCGGACTGACTGTATGGTCTGACCACACAGTAGCATGTGGTCAGACCACAGGGGGAGTCGATCTTCGCGATCGTCTCGCGGTCTCAGATTCCCAGTAATCCGCGCGTGGCGCGAGCTATCCGGCCGTGAATAATCCGACGCACCGGAGCCGTGTGCGGCGCCGCGCGACTACCCTCGAAGCATGGCGATCCGGGCAGAGCGATCGGAACCGGGCGCGTGAGTGCGATCCCGGTCACGATCGGGCGTCGGATGCCGCTCATCGCGGCATCCGAGCGGCTCGACGCCTCGGCGCAGGGCGCCGCACCGGCCTCCCGCAACATGACGATCGGCGATGCGCTGGTCGACACGCACGGGCGGGTGCACCGTGATCTGCGGATCTCGCTCACCGACCGCTGCTCGCTGCGATGCACGTACTGCATGCCCGAGCAGGGCAACGAGTGGCTCGCCAAGACGAGCATCCTGACGCTCGATGAGATCGAGCGCATCGCGCGCGTCGCCGCGGCCGACGGCATCACCACGTTCCGGCTCACCGGCGGCGAGCCGCTGCTGCGCACCGACATCGTCGAGGTGGTGCGCCGCCTCGCCGCGATCACGGGACCGACCGGCGCTCCGGTCGAGATCGCGATGACGACGAACGGCATCCGCCTTCCCGAACTGCTGCCCGGTCTGATCGAGGCGGGCCTTCACCGCCTGAACATCTCGATCGACACGCTGCGACGCGACCGTTTCCATGAGCTGACGCGCCGGGACCGGCTGGACGACGTGCTCGAGGGGATCGCGGCGGCCGGAGCCTCGGGCTTGCGCCCGCTGAAGCTCAACGCGGTGGCGATGCGCGATGTCAACGACGACGAGCTGGTCGAGCTCGTGGAGTTCGCGATCGCCCACGAGGCGCAGATGCGGTTCATCGAGCAGATGCCGCTCGACGCCGGCCACACCTGGGACCGCTCGCGGATGGTCACGCAGGACGAGATCCTGCAGGCGCTCTCCCGGCGCTGGACACTCACCCCGGTGCCTGGCCGGGGCGGCGCTCCGGCCGCACGCTGGACGCTCGACGGCGGTCCGCACTCGGTGGGCGTGATCGCATCGGTCACCGCGCCGTTCTGCGGCGACTGCGATCGTCTGCGGCTGACCGCCGACGGACAGCTGCGCAACTGCCTGTTCTCGACGACCGAGTACGACGTCCTGCCGATCCTGCGCGACGGTCGCCCCGCCGAGGCGGTGGATGCCGGCATCGACGGGATGCTGCGCTCCTGCGTGCACGGCAAGCTGCCGGGGCATGCGATCAACGACCCTGCGTTCCTGCAGCCCGCACGCGGGATGAACGCGATCGGGGGCTGACATGGGCCGCCTCACCACGCGCTCCCCGGTCACGCGGATCACGCTGAACGACGGCGACTCCGCGGTCCGGCGCCGCGCCGACACGCTCGTCGTGGAGGAGCCGCTCGAGATCCGCATCGTGGGCGAAGCGCTCACCGTCACCATGCGCACGCCCGGGCACGACCTCGAGCTCGCTGCCGGTTTTCTGGTGTCGGAGGGCGTGATCGCTGCGAGCGGAGACCTCCGCTCGGCGATCCACTGCGGCGGTCCTGGCACCGGCTCGGCGGCAACGCCGCTGCTGACGATCGGGCCGGCGGCGGTCGGCACGCCGGCGTCGACGGAGAACACGTACAACGTGCTCGACATCGCTCTCGCACCGGGCCTGGCGCCGTTGATCACCGACATCGCGCGCAACTTCTACACGACCAGCTCGTGCGGCGTCTGCGGCACGGCGTCGATCGAGGCCATCGAGAAGCAGTCCCGCTACGACGTGGCGACGGATGCCGCAGCCGTCGATGCGGCAGTGATCACCACGCTCCCCGACACGCTGCGGGCAGGGCAGGTGGTGTTCGAGAAGACCGGCGGCCTGCACGCCGCGGCACTTTTCGACGCCGCCTCGGGGGAGCTTCTCGTGCTCCGCGAGGACGTCGGCCGCCATAACGCCGTCGACAAGGTCGTCGGCTGGGCGGTGCTCGAAGACCGTCTGCCGCTGACCGGAACGGTGCTGCAGGTGTCGGGCCGCGCGAGCTTCGAGCTCGTGCAGAAGGCCGTGATGGCCGGCATCCCGATCCTGTCCGCCGTCTCGGCGCCCTCGTCTCTCGCGGTGGAGCTCGCCGCGGCCTCGGGGCTCACGCTCGTCGGGTTCGTGCGCGGATCGTCGATGAACGTGTACTCCCGGCCGGACCGGGTGCGGGTGCCGGCGCCCTCCCGGCTCTGAGACGGCTCAGCGCTGCGCGGCCGCGAGCTGCACCACGCACTGCGTGGGATCGCACGACGGCGCGATGCCCTCGACGCGCAGCGGACCGCCGGCCTGCGCCAGCACGCCGTCCATGATCCCCACGTGCACGTGGCACAGGGTGCCGCGGTGCTCGGCGGCGGGGGCGTGCGGGCACGGCGTCAGATCCACGGTCAGCGCGCGCTCATCGACGAGCGGGTCGAAGCCGGCGTCACCCAGGTCCTCCACGAGTGCGTCGAGCTGATGGAGGGCATCGGCGCCGAGCTCGGCATCCGTGTCGGATCCGTACATGCGGCGCAGCAGGTCGCCGCGCCGCGCCGCAGCCTCGGCCCGGCGGATCGCCACCGGACTCGATGCCTCGCCGTCGCCGGTAGCCGCCGAGTAGAGCACGCGCGGTCGCCCGCGCGTGGTGCGGCGCTCGGTCTCGGCGATGACGTAGCCGGCGTGCATCAGGCGCTGCACGTGCTCGCGCACCGTGTTGGCGTGCAAGCCCGTCGCTGCGACCAGCTCCGAGACCGTCCGGTGCGGGCGCTCCTGAAGCAGATGCATGATCTCGACGCGGGAGTAGCTCGAGATCGCGCTGTACCCGGCCGTCATGCCCCCATTATCGCCGGATGCCGCGACGGTTCCGGCTCGCGATGCCGCATCGGCGTCGGATCAGAAGAGCTGGCCGAAGATGAGGATCGCGATGAAGAACACCGCCAGGATGGCCACGATGATGCCCAGCGTGCGGCCGGAGAGCTTCGCGACGCCCCACCCGATGAGCACGGGCACCGCGAACAGGAAGATCGCGATGATCCACCAGAACGTCGAGTAGCCGGCGCTGCTGGCCTCTTCGAGGCGGCCGCCGAAGAGCTGCTGCGTCGCGGGGTGGGTGGCGAAGCGCACCGCGATCGAGATGGGGACCGCGACGAACGCGAACACGACGAGTCCGATGAGCCAGCCCCAGAGGACGGGGCTGCCGTTGCCCGCGAGGACCCCGCCGTGCAGTTCGGGTTCGGGCTGGTGCTGCTGCTTGCCTGATGCCATGGGCATGACTCTAGTGGCGCGCAGCCTGCGTCGGTCGCGGGTTCCGCCCGGACGTGGCGCTGCCCGCCGGTCCTTCGGGAGGAGGCGGGCAGCGTCGGGGCGCCTAGGATCACCGCCTGGGGGTGCGGTTCTCCGCGCTCACCATCCACGAGAGCTGCTCAACACGCTCGAGGATGGCGTGGAGGATGTCGGCACTCGTGGGGTCTTCTTCGTCGACGGCGTCGTGCACGTCGCGGCAGGTCGCTGCCACGTCGTCCAGTCGTTCCGTCATCAGATCGACGACCTCGTTCGTCGCGATCTCGCCCTGCGGGAACTCCGGCAGGGTGGTGTTCTGTGCGACCACGTCGCTGCGCCCGTCGGGCAGGGCGTGCAGCGACCGCATCCGCTCCGCGACGGTGTCGGCGAAGTCCCGGGCCGCCTCGATGATCTCGTCGAGCTGGAGGTGCGTGTCGCGGAAGTTCCGGCCGACGACGTTCCAGTGCGCCTGCTTGCCCTGCAGCGAGAGCTCGATGAGGTCGACGAGCACCTTCTGCAGGTTCTCGCTCAGCGTCTCGGACGCCGTGAACCCGCGTTCCGCGTTCTGCTCCGGGGTGAGCGCCGCGCCGACCCCGCCGCGCGCCGTACGGCGACGGCTCTTGGTCGTCGCGCTCCCGCCGCTCTGCGATGTGCTCTTCTTCGCGGTCGTCGTCGCCACTGTCGCTCCATTCGTGGGGTGCTCGCTCAGGAGACGGCCGTGATGGCTCGCCGTTGGGGCACCGGCGTGGGTCGACCCGCTCTGCGGGTCGCCTCGACGTTAACCGGCCTGGGTTCAGAAAGCTCGGGGCTTGCCCTTTTCGTTGCGGCGTGCTAGCCCTCGTCTCCGCCGTCCGCGTGGTGGGATGGGAGCGTCATGACTTCGCCGACTCCCGCCCCCGCGTCCGCCACCGAGATCGCCGCCGCCGTCCGCGCGGGCGAGCTCTCGGCACTGGAGACCGTCGAGGCGCACCTCGAGCGCATCGCCGCCGTCGATCCTGACGTGAACGCGCTCACCGTCGTCTTCGGCGAGCGGGCGCGGGAGGCGGCCGCCGAGGTGGATGCCGCGCTGGCCGCCGGCCGCGACCCGGGCCCGCTGGCGGGCGTGCCGATCTCGGTGAAGGAGAACATCGACCTCACCTGGTCGGCGACCACCAGCGGCTGGCGTGGGCTGGCCGATGCGGTGCCCGCGCGCGACGCCTCGATCGTCAGACGCCTGCGCGAAGCCGGAGCGGTCCCCGTCGGCCGCGGCAACATGCCCGACTTCGGCATGCGGTGGGATACCGACAACGACCTTTTCGGCCGCACGGTCAACCCGTGGAACCGCGAGCGCAGCGCCGGCGGCTCGAGCGGCGGCGACGCCGTTTCGGTCGCGACGGGCATGAGCGCCCTCGGCGTCGGCAACGACTTCGGCGGATCACTGCGCCTGCCCGCCTACGCCGCCGGCGTGGTGGGGCTCCGTCCCACTCAGGGGCGGGTGCCGCGTGCGGCCGTGAACGGACAGCCGGTGGCGCTCACGCTCCAGCAGTTCTCGGTGAACGGACCCCTGGCGCGAACGGTCGGCGACGCGGCACTCGCGCTCGGTGCGATGGAGGGCTGGGATGCCGACGACCCGGTGTCGATGACGGCTCCGACTCCCGCCCGCGTGCCGCACCGCGTCGGGGTCGTGCGGCACACCGCCGGGGCCGAGGTGGATCACGAGGTGTCCGCAGGCGTCGACCGTGCCGCGGCATCCCTCCTCCGCGCGGGCTGGGATGTCGTCGCCGTCGACGCCCCGCACCTCGAGGAGGCGGCCGTGCTGTGGCGGCGGCTGTCGTGCACCGACATGCTGATCTCCCTCGACCCCGCGACGCTGGGGGAGCCGCTCGGTCGCTCGGCCACCGCGTTCCTGCGTGACAGCACCGCCGCGGCCCGCCCCTACGAGTCCGCGCGCGAGTACGCCGAGGCGTGGGCACGCCGCGCCGCGATCGCCGCGGAGTGGCGCCGGCTGCAAGTCGAGGTTCCGCTCCTGCTCGGCCCCGTTTCGGCGTCGCGCATGCGCGAGCCGGACTACGACCTCGGCGGACGCGAACCGGCCGATCGCGCGTGGGGCGACCTGTGGCTCACCGTGGCAGCGAACTTCCTGGGGCTGCCCGCGTTGGCGCTGCCGACCGGACTCGGCGCCGACGGCATGCCGACCGGTGTGCAGCTCATCGGCCCGTCGTGGGGCGAGCACTCCGTGCTCGAGGCGGGACATACGGTCGAGGCGGGGGGCCCCCGACTGCCGTCACTCTTCTAGCGCGACCCGGGCCGTCGCGTCAGGATGGGGCGGGGCGGGTCTGCGTGCCCGCTGTATCAGTGCCGCCGACCATTCCTCCTCCCAGACGGAAGGCGAACGGAGAGCCCATGTCTCGCACGCGCGCGTCGCACGTGACGCTGCCGGATCTGCGCGGGCGGACGGCACTGGTAACCGGTGCGAGCGACGGCGTGGGGGTCGAGATCGCGCGCGGACTCGCGGGTGCGGGCGCCGATCTGCTGCTCCCGGTGCGCAATCGCGACAAGGGCGCGCGGGTGATCGACATGATCCGCACCGACTCGCCCGATGCCCGAGTGGGTCTTCGCGATCTCGATCTGGCGCGCCTGGCTTCGGTCGACGCGCTCGCCGCGGCGATGCGCGCCGAGCGGGCACCGCTGGACATCGTCGTTCTCAATGCGGGGATCGTGCTGCTCGGCGATCCCGAACGCCACGTGAGCGCCGACGGGTTCGAGCTGCACTTCCAGACCAACTTCCTCGGGCACTTCGCGCTGACGACGGCGCTGCTGCCCCTCCTGCAAGAGCGTGGCGCACGCATCGTCGTGCAGCTGAGTCTCGCGGCGGCCATCGCCCGGCCGGCATGGAACGACCTCCAGAGCGAGCGCCGATACTCGCCGCTGCGGGCCTACGGTGCGTCAAAGGCGGCGCTCGGGCTGTTCGCGTACGAGCTCGCGCGGCGCTCGGCCGCCGAGGGCTGGGGCATCTCGGTGCAGCTCAGCCACCCCGGCGTCGTGCCCGACACGGGGATCGCGCCGGCCATGCGCGCACGCCAGCGCAGCGGTGCCGCGCGCGGACTCGCGCAGCGGCTCGGCAGCACTCCCGCGCAGGCGGCGCAGCCGGCTCTGCTGGCGGCGGTGACGGATGCTGATCCTCTCGACCCTGCCGGTGAAGATCCCCTTGCCGCTGACTCGTCGATCCGAGGCTCCGGCCGGCAAGGGCGCGCGGCATCCCCGGGCTTCTTCGGCCCGTCGGGCTGGATGCATTTCGGCGGCCCGGCGGACGCGTTGCGCCCGTACCGACGGCTCGCCGACCCTGCGGCCGGCGCACGGATGTGGGCGATCGCCAAGAAGCTGCTGCGCGACCGGGCCGACGCCGTGCGCGCCTGACAGGCTGCCTCACCGGCACGCTGGGCGCGTGCGAGCGCAGATGGGGCTGCGTCCGTGGACTACGGAATCGGCGACTCCGGAGCCTCCGGAGTCTGCGGGTACGGCGGCTCCTCGGGATGAGGTGCGAGGGGTTCCTCGGGCCAGGGCGCCGGCGGCTCGCTCGGCGGTTCCGGCGAGGGGAAGTCCGGGCTCGGCCCGCCGGGGCCGGCGGGTGCTTCGCCCGGCGGCGTCTGGTCGGGCAGCGGCTCCGGGATCGTGGGGTCGGTCATAGCTCCTCCAGCGAGGTCTGCGGGCGGTCTGTGGGGTTCGTGTCCAGGGTCCCTCGGCGAGGCGCGCGCGGCGAGACCCTTGACGCGGCATCGGCCCGGGGGTAACCGCGTGCGGCGCGGCAGGGGAGCATCCGTAGGCTGGAGGGGTGGCATCCGTTCTGAACATCTCGGCGTATCTGTTCACGCACATCGCCGACGCTCCCGAGCTGCGGCCGACGCTGCGCGAGCGCGCCGTCGACGCGGGGCTGAAGGGCACCATCCTGCTCGCCGAGGAGGGGATCAACCTCTTCCTGGCGGGGGATGCCGCCGCCCTGCGCGGCTTCGTCGCCGACCTTCGGGCGGACCCGCGCTTCGCCGCGCTGACGACGAAGGAGAGCTGGTCGGCGGCGCAGCCCTTCGGCAGGATGCTGGTCAAGGTCAAGCGCGAGATCATCCGCATGGACCACCCCACGATCCGCCCCGAGGTGGGGCGCGCGCCCGCGGTCGCCCCCGAGACGCTGCACCGCTGGCTCGACCGTGGTCGAGACGATGAGGGACGCGAGGTCGTCCTGCTCGACACGCGCAACGCCTTCGAGGTCGACTACGGCGCGTTCGAGGGGGCTGTCGACTGGCGCCTCGAGCGGTTCACCCAGTTCCCGGATGCCGCAGCCGCCGCTGCAGCCGACCTCGACGGCAAGACCGTCGTGAGCTACTGCACCGGCGGCATCCGCTGCGAGAAGGCGGCGATCTATCTGCGCGAGGCCGGTGTGGAGGCGTATCAGCTGGACGGCGGCATCCTCGGCTACTTCGAGCAGGTCGGCGGCGATCACTGGAACGGGGAGTGCTTCGTGTTCGACGAGCGGGAGGCCCTCTCGCCCGCGCTGACGCCCCGACCGCAGGTGCTCGCATGACGGCGGCCGGATCCACGGCACCGGCGGACGAGCGTCCTGCCCGCCGCGCGGTGCTGATCGCCGTCGCGATCGACGTGGTGCTGGTGATCGCCTTCGCCGCGATCGGCCGCGCCAGCCACGACTCGGACGTGTGGACCGGCCTCTGGCAGACGGCGTGGCCGTTCCTCGGCGGCCTCGCGGCCGGCTGGCTCGTCACCCTCGCCTGGCGGGCACCCGCCGCGCCGGTGCGAACCGGACTCGGCGTCTGGGCCGTCACCCTGGGAGGAGGGATGCTGCTGCGCGCGGTATCCGGCCAGGGCACGGCGCTCCCGTTCATCATCGTGGCCGCGGTGACCCTGTTCGTCGCGCTCGTCGGGTGGCGTGCCATCGACTTCGCCGTGCGCCGCGCGCGCCGGCGCTGAACCGGCCCTCAGCCGGTCTTGCGGAGGCCCGTCTCGATCACGATGCGGTTGCCGTCGATCACACCCGGCCCGTCGCCCGGCACGGGGGCGGGAGCGGGCGTGATCTGCTCGGCATCCCACACCGCCCGGGCGTTCTCGGCGGTCGGATAGAAGAACTCCTCGATGCCGAGCAGCCCTCCCGAGGAGTGCGAGGGCGCTTCGCCGCGGCTCCGCCGCCGATGTGTGTCGACCGCGAACCACAGGAAGTACACCGGCAGGGCGACTGCGGCGCTGGCGAAGGCCCACACCATGATCTCGCCCATGTCCATGACGACAGCGTACGTCGCGGTCACCGGTGCGCGAAGCCCTCCAGGGTCGCGTCGGGCCGGACTTCGTCGAACCACGCCTCGAAAGGCACGGGCGTGCCGTCGCCGGGAACAGCGTCGACGTAGGTGCTGCTCGCCGCGGCGATGCTGCCGTCGGCAGCCCGTGCGAGCACGGTGACCGCGACATACTCCTGGTCGTCTTCGAAGCGGGCGCTGAGGGTTCCCGACACAGCAGCCGGACCGTCCGGGCTGGTGGGGCCGGTCAGCTGCTCGACGACGAAGCTGCCGGTCTCAGCGGCGGGCGACAGCGTCGCCTCGGAGGCTTGGGGCGGGCTGACCGAGATGCTGGCGATCTGAGCGTCCCCCATGTCGAAGAAGTAGCCGACGAACGCCGTCCGTCCGGAGAGCAGCATGGTGTACGCGGGAACCGACGCGAGCGGCGACCCGTCGGCGGCGTAGGCGACGACGTCGAGGTACGAGTCGAACACGTAGTCCGCGTTCGGGTTGTCGATCACCACGGCGTACCACCACACGTCCTCGTAGTCGTGTCCGAACGCCGTCTCGGCCACGGTCGGCTGCACGGGCGTCGCGAACTGCGCCCCGGGGTCGGGCTGCCCGTCGGTTCCCGGAGCGGTGATGCCTGGCGCAACGTATTCCTCGTAGTCGTCGTCCCCATAGGGTCCGCTGTCGACGCCGGAGGTGCCGGCGAACGATCCCAGGAGCGCGGCCACCGCGAGGACCACGGTCAGGATGCCTCCGACGATCGAGAGGATGAGCGCGGCGACGCCGAAGCCCTTGCCGCCCTGCTTCCTGCTGATCAGGGCGATCAACGCGAGGACGAAGGCGACGAACAGGAGCAGCGGCGACAGCGAGCCGGCTCCCCAGGAGCCGACGGTGGCAGCGACGAAGGCGAAGAGGATTCCGGCGCCCGCCATGACCAGCGCGACGATCGCGAGCGCCTTCGGCCGGGTGTCGATGCCGCCGGGCGGCTCGCCACCGGGCGCGCGGCCGAAGGCCGGTGCTCCAGGGTAGGTGGGCGGTGGTGCCGCGGGGTGGCGTGCGTAGGGCGGGAG
>NZ_JBJDRL010000069.1:0-20854 GCF_044987475.1 Microbacterium sp. ZW CA_36 | reverse complement strand
GTCCCCGCCCCGTCCTCACCTCTGTCGGGGTTTGGGGCGCATCACGTCCGTTTGGGGCGCACCGCGTACGCCCTAAACGCACGCGGTGCGCCCCAAACCCGCGAAGCACCGGGTGCGCCCGGGGATCCCGTGCGCCCCGGACGCACGCGGTGCGCCCCAAACCCGGGAAGACCGCGTGCGCCCGGCGGGATCCGGCCGCGACAACCCCGCCGGGTAGGCTGGTCGGGTGAGCATGGACATCGAGCTCGGCCGGGCCAAGCGCGCGCGTCGCGCCTACACGTTCGACGACATCGCGGTGGTGCCCTCGCGGCGCACGCGCAACCCCGAGGACGTCTCGACCACGTGGACGATCGACGCATTCAGCTTCGACATCCCGGTGCTGGGCGCTCCCATGGATTCGGTCGTCAGCCCGCGCACGGCGATCATGCTGGGCCAGCTCGGCGGCCTCGGCGTGCTCGACCTCGAAGGCCTCTGGACGCGCTACGACGACCCCGAGCCGCTGCTGGCCGAGATCGCGGGGCTCGACAAGACCGCCGCGACCCGGCGCATGCAGGAGCTGTACGCCGAGCCGATCAAGCCCGAGCTCGTGCGGGACCGCCTGGCCGAGATCCGCACCGCCGGTGTGACCGTGGCCGGCGCGCTCACGCCGCAGCGCACGCAGGAGCTGTATGAGACCGTCGTCGCCGCCGGCGTCGACCTGTTCGTCATCCGCGGCACGACGGTGTCGGCCGAGCACGTGTCGAGCGTCGATCAGCCGCTCAACCTCAAGAAGTTCATCTACGACCTCGATGTGCCGGTCATCGTCGGCGGCGCGTCCACCTACACCGCCGCGCTGCACCTGATGCGCACCGGTGCCGCCGGCGTGCTGGTCGGCTTCGGCGGGGGAGCGGCGTCGACGACCCGCGCCACCCTGGGTCTGCACGCCCCCATGGCCACGGCGGTCGCCGATGTCGCCGGCGCGCGTCGCGACTACCTCGACGAATCGGGCGGACGCTACGTGCACGTCATCGCGGACGGCGGTGTGGGAACGTCGGGCGACATCGTCAAGGCGATCGCGATGGGTGCGGATGCCGTCATGCTCGGCGTCGCGCTCGCGCGCGCCACGGATGCGCCGGGCCGGGGTTTCCACTGGGGCCCTGAGGCGCACCACGCCAAGCTGCCCCGCGGGCGTCGGGTGAAGGTCGACCAGGTCGCCTCCCTCGAGGAGGTCCTGTACGGGCCGGCTCCGGTCGCCGACGGCACCGCGAACCTCATCGGGGCGCTGCGCAAGTCGATGGCCACGACCGGATACTCCGACCTCAAGGAGTTCCAGCGCGTCGAGGTCGTCGTCGCGCCCTACGCCGCAGGATGAGTGACCCCGACGACGACTCCCGGTCGTTGAGCGAGCGAGGAACAAGCGAGACGAAACGCCTCGGTGGCGCCGACGACCCCGTGCCGGGGCATCCGACGAACGGGCGCGTTTCGTCTGCGGGCGCTGGAGCGTCCTCCGCTCAACGACCGGATGCAGACGAGCCGGTCGAGGACTTCCCGCCGACGCTGCGCGAGGTGATGCTGCGCCCGCGATGGATCGGGATGCTGTTGCTGTGCCTCGTCGTCGCAGCCGTGTTCGCCTGGCTCGGGCAGTGGCAGCTGGGTCGAGCGGTGCAGACGAATCCGCTGCCGCCCGGCGCGACCGAAGAGGTGCAGGAGCTCGCCGACGTCGCAGCGCCGGGCGAGTACCTCCCCGAGCCGCTCGTGGGTCAGCGGGTCGAGACCGCCGGCAGGTGGGTGCCCGAGGACTTCGTCATCGTGCAGTCCCGGTTCAACGACGGCGTCGAGGGCTACTGGGTCACCGGTCAGCTGCGCCTCGAACCGACCCGCACCGAGACCTCCGCCCCGACCTCCGTCGCGGTGGCCCTGGGGTGGGCCGCCACCGAGGACGACGCCCGTGCGGCGATCGAGAAGCTCGAGGCCGAGGCGGCGACGGGCGACACCGTCGAGCTGACGGGACGCCTGATCTCGGACGAGGGACCGGTGCTGCCGCCGCGCGGCGCCGATCCGCAGACGCTGACACGGATGTCGCCGGCCGCCCTGCTGGGGCAATGGCACGACGTCTCGGGGCTGTTCGTGTACCGCCCGTACCTGGCTTCCGAGGACGCCGTCGCCGGCCTCGCCGCGATCTCCTCCCCGGCACCGGCGGACGGGTCGAGCGTGAACTGGCTCAACATCTTCTACGCGCTCGAGTGGGCCGTCTTCGCCGGCTTCGCGTTCTACCTCTGGTACCGCCTGGCGAAGGATGCCTGGGAGAAGGAGCTCGAGGACTTCGAGGACGCCCGTCGCGAGCCGGGCGACGAGCCGGAGCCGTCGGGGTCCTGATCCGACTCGTCCGACGGGTCGGACTTGTTGGACCCAGGCGCGAAACTCCATTCACCTGAATCGTGTTCAGATCAGTGTGAACGGATGATGTCCGCATGCCGTCCGAGAGCAGTCGCCCGCTGCTCCGGAGCAGGTCGCGCGGGGTAACTTCCGCACACGGACTGAACAGTCGGCGAAGTCCCGGAGAACCCGCTGATCCGCCCCGGATCCGTCGACAGACTCTTCCTCGGGCTCGCCGCACTGGCGGGCCCGCGCCACGTGCGCTGACCGAGTCGCACCCGAAGCGGCTCTCTCGAGAGGTGATCCCGCGTGCCCCGAATCGGCCGTCCCGCATTGATCACGGCAGGTTTCCTTGCCGCGACCATCGGTCTGAGCAGCATGGCGGGAGGGGGCGCGGTCGCCGCCGGCGGTGGCCTCGCTCCGCCCGCCGTCGACCCCGTCACCATCCACAAACCCACCGCCGTCCCCGATCGCGTGATCCTCACGCCGACCGTGTCGCCGACGACGAGCCAGTCCGTGACGTGGCGCACGTCCGATGCTGTCACCGCGCCTCAGGTGCAGTGGGCGCTCAGCGGTCCCAGCTTGGTCACCGGCGCACAGACGCTCGCCGCAGCGAGCAGCGTGCAGTTCGACGCCAACCTCGGCTACCCGGTGGCGCATCATTCGGCCACCATCCAGGGCCTGGAGCCCGGCACGGTCTACGTCTATCGCGTCGGAGACGGCGAGACGTGGAGCGAGTGGCTCGAGTTCACCACGGCGACCGATCAGGTCGGCGGCTTCAGCTTCCTCGTGCAGGGCGACGCCCAGAACGACAACAAGGCCTACACGTCGCGCGCTTTCCGCGCCGCGTTCGAGGCGCGCCCCTACGCGCGCGCCGTCGTCCACGCCGGTGATCTCATCGATACCGAGACGAGCGACGCGGAGTGGGGCGAGTGGCACGAGGCCGCCGCGTTCGCGAACCAGTACCTCAATGTGATCGCCTCGACCGGTAACCACGAGTACTACCCCGGCCCCGACCTCTCCCAGTATTGGGGTGCTCAGTTCGAGTACCCCCGCAACGGCCCCGAAGGCCAGGACTCGCTCACCGAGACGGTCTACTACGTCGACTACCAGGGCGTGCGCTTCATCAGCCTCGATTCGACGCAGGGCTTCAACGCCGACTCACGCGCCGCGCAGACGGAGTGGCTCGAGGGCATCCTCGCCGACAACCCCAACGACTGGACGGTGGTGTCGTTCCACCACCCGGTCTTCTCGGTCACGAGCGGTCGCGACAACGCGACGCTGCGCGAGTCGTGGCTCCCGGTCTTCGAGAAGTACGACGTCGACCTCGTCGTGCAGGGCCACGATCATGCGTATGGCCGCGGGAACCTGATTGCGAACGAGCAGAACCTGCCCGAGGGCGTGGATGCCGCGACCAGCCACGCCGGTCCCGTCTATCTCGTGAGCGTCGCCGGGCCGAAGATGTACGTCCCCGACCCCGAGGGGTCCAACAACTGGACGGCGAACGACGCGAATCTGCGTGTCGTCGGCCGCGACATCCAGCTCTTCCAGACGGTCGACGTGACCGAAGACGGGCGCATGCACGTCGAGGCGCGCACCGTCGACGGCGCACTGTTCGACGCCTTCACGATCACGAAGGATGCCGATGGAAAGATCGTGACGGATGCCGAGGCATGGGCGGGCGGACCCGGTTCGACCCGAGAGGGTGTCGAACCGCCGGCGTTGCCGGTGGACCCGGTCGATCCGGTCGACCCGGTCGACCCGGTGGACCCTGTGGACCCGACGGACCCGGTGGACCCGGTGGACCCGACCGATCCCGCAACCGACGAGCCCGTCCTGACCCTCAGTGACACCTCGGTCGCCCCCGGCGGGCAGCTCACCATCGATGCCACGGGCTTCCTCGCCGGGGAACGCGTCGCGATCGAGCTGCACTCGACTCCCGTCACGCTGGCACTGTCCACTGCGACCGACGCCGGTTCCGTGAACGCCACGGTGACCATCCCGCAGGATGCGACGGCGGGTGAGCACTCGATCGTCGTGCGCGGTCTCGAGTCGGGCCGCAGCGCGAGCGTCGACATCATCGTCACCCGTTCCCCCGGTGCCTCCGCCGGCGCTCTGCCGGCCACCGGCGGCGAGCTTCCCGTCGCGCTCATCTCCGTCGGTGCGCTCCTCGCGCTCGGCGGCGGCGTCCTCGTCACCCGAACCCTGCTCCGAAACCGAAAGGCAGCCTGACCGATGGCTCGTCATCGCACACCTCAGCGGCTGATCGCCGGGAGCATCGCTCTCGCCGTGGCCGTGACGGGTGCCGTACTCGTCGCGAGCCCCGCGAACGCGGCATCCGTCCCCGACACCCAGCGGTATGCACCGCGGGGCATCCCCGACCGGATCACCCTCACCCCGGGCGAGGACCCGACGACGCAGCAGGTGATCTCGTGGCGCTCGTCCACGTCGGTCGGGGAGGGCGTCGTCGAGTACCGCTCGCTGACACCCACGCCCTATCCGAGCGGGGTACAGAAGCTGACGTCGCAGGACCGCGTCGAGCAGAAGACCGATCTCGGGTACACCCAGGCGGTGCATACCGCGAAGATCACCGGCCTGCAGCCGGGCGTGGCCTACATGTACCGCGTCGGCGACGGCACGAACTTCAGCGAGTGGCAGGATTTCGAGACCGCGTCCGCGGGCGATGAGCGATTCTCGTTCATCTACCTCGGCGACGTGCAGACCGGCATCCACTCCGATGCGTCCCGCGTCGTGCGCAACGCGTTCCGCGATCGTCCCAACGCCGACCTCGTGCTGCAGATCGGCGATCTGGTCAACGACGCGGAGTCGGATGCCCAATGGGGGCAGCTCGATGACGCTTTCTCGTACACGCTCGGCACGCAGCAGTTCCTGACGACGCCCGGCAACCATGAGTACGAGGGCGGTCTCTCGGAACAGTGGCAGAACCAGTTCACGTATCCCGACAACGGCCCCGAGGGCGAGGGGGACGTCTACGACGAGCTGGACGGATCGGTGTACTACACCGATCACCAGGGCGTGCGCTTCGTGTCGCTCAACAGCAACATCATCGACACCGAGGGCCTCGCCGTGCAGGCGGAGTGGCTCGACACCGTGCTCGCGGACAACCCCGGGGAGTGGGCGGTCGTGTACTTCCACCACCCCGTGTACTCGCTCGACGAGGGACGCAACAATCTCGGCATCCGCCAGTCGTGGGGTCCGATCCTCGAGGAGCACAACGTCGACCTCGTGCTCACCGGGCACGACCACGCGTACGGCCGCGGCAACCTCGATGCGAACGAGCAGAACCTGCCCGCGGGCGCGGACCCCGAACTGAGCCACACCGGCCCGGTGTACGTGTCGTCGAGCGTCGGCTCGAAGTTCTACGAGGCAGGACCGCGGCACTGGAACGAGAACGACGCGCACCTGCGACGCCTCGTGACCGGGATGCAGACCTACCAGGTCGTCGACATCGCCGACGGCACCCTGCGCTTCGAGTCGCGGACGGCCGACGGCGCGTTCCTCGACGGGTTCACGATCACCAAGAAGGATGGCCAGAAGCTCGTCGTCGACGGCGTCGAGCCGCAGGTCATCGATCCCGGCACCCCCTCGCCGTGCCTGGGTTGCGAGGTCCCGCCGGACCCGGTGGATCCCGTAGACCCGGTGGACCCGGTCGGCGACTTCGCGTACGAGCACCTCACGCACCTCGACTCGGTGATGCCGAACAGTGCGGGCGGGGCGCATACTGCGTCTCTGCCGGCGGGGGTTGCCTATGACGAGGGTCGGGATGTGCTGTATCTGGGCGACCAGAACAGCCGGAAGGTGTTCGAGATCGATCCGGACACCGACACCGTGCTGCGGGAGATGACGTTGCCGGAGAACATCCGTGATCTGGGGATCGATGAGCAGAACAAGCTGCTCTACGTGGGTCAGCAGAACCGGAACTGGGTGGTCGTGTCGATCGCGGACGAGGACTTCGGTCAGATCAAGCGCGGACCCTACTCGATCATCGAGTCGCAACGGTCGATCGATGTGGACCCGGTGAACGACTACGTGTATGTCGCGGTTCCGGCTCGCGGTGTCGAGGTGTTCCGGGCGTCGACGGGTGAGTCGTTGGGTGTGATCAACGGCACGGCGGATGCGTACTACGTGGCGGCTGATCCGGCGACGGGGACGATCGTGACGACCAAGTTCCAGAGCGTGGCGGGTACTCCTGATCTGCAGGCGTTCGCGGCGAACGACGGGTTCCGTCTGCTGTGGGAGAAGGAGGTGCGTGCGGGTGCGCGTCAGGTCGACATCGACAGCGAGCGGGGTCTGCTCTACGTGGGTTACACCGGTACGGCGGCGGACAGTGGCGGGTTCTCGGTGCATTCGCTCGCGTCGGGCGCGCTGCTGGTGGACCAGGTCGGGCCGGAGTTCGGCAAGGACGGATACGGCATCGTCGTGGACGAGGCGCACGAACGCGTCTTCGTCGCCAACCGCGACTTCCGCCTCAACCCGCCCGGAGAAGAACTCGCCGCGAAGGCTGTGACGGTCAGCATCCGTACCGACAGCGGCGAGCCGGTGGACCCGGTGGACCCGGTCGACCCGGTGGATCCCACCGATCCGTCGGACGGGCCCTACACCGCGACCGCGCTCACGGCCATCCCGACCGCGACCCCCGAGGGAGCGGACGAGATTCGTCCGGTCGGCTCGGTGGTCGACCCCACCACGGGCCTGATGTACCTCGCCGACGAGATGCGTCCGGCGCGGGTGCACGTCATCGATCCTGAGACCGATGAGGTCGTGCGCACCCTTGCGGCGCCCACGCTCGACCCGGTCGAGGATGGGTTGCGAGACATCGCGTTCGACGCCGCGACGAACGAGCTGACGGTCGCCTTCGGCGACAACTGGGTCGTGATGGATGCCGAGACCGGCGCGAAGGTCAGAGGACCCTTCGCCTTCTCGGGCGGGGTGCGCGGCATGGACGTGGACTCCACCGGTGGGCGGGTGTTCGGTGCCCTGCGCGGCACGGGCTTCGACGTCCGGGATGCCGCGAGCGGTGAGCTCATCCGCACGGTCGAGGGGCCTGCGGACGGCGGCGCCTGGCGCACGCACGGCGTCGCCTATGACGCGGCCAACGATCGCATCTACGTGAGCAACAGCGACGCGACCGGCTCGACCCAGGGCATCCGCGTCTACGACGGAGAGGACTACTCGCTCCTGGACACGCTGAACATCGACGGAGCCGACTTCCGCTCGATCGCCGTCGACCCGGCGGACGACACCCTGGTGGTCGGACACCAGAGCATCACGTTCGACAACTCTGGAGTGTCCGTCTATCGTGCGAGCGATCTCTCCCTGGTGGAGCGTCTCTCGGCGCATGCGTTCGGCAACAAGGTCTACGGCGTCTCGATCGACCCGGACACGCACGCGATGTACGTGTCGGCCCGTGACCGGTACCCGGCGGGGGTGATCAAGATCGCGCGCTCCGACGCCGGCTGACCCACCCCGAGGATCGTCCTCTCTCGCTGCGCGGGGGAGGGCGATCCTCGTCTCCGCCGGCGACGGTGCGCGGGCCGTGCACGCGTCCAGAGCCGGATTCCCGGGCGAAATCCCGCGGGTAGACTGGCATCATGCCCCGCGCCCCGAAGCTCGCTTCCTTTCCGGCGATCCGCGGAGCCCTGAGGTTCTACCAGGTCTGCTCCATCATCACGGGCACGATGCTGCTCCTGCTGGTGGCCGAGATGATCGCCAAATACGCGGTCGGCTACGAACTGTTCCTGGGAGGCTCCGGCGGGTTCCTGTGGTTCGCGCCGGTCGTCGAGACCGCCTCGGGTCTCGAGTCGACGGGCGACGGGTTGAACCTGTCGCTCGGCATCCTCGTCGCCCACGGCTGGTTCTACGTCGTCTACCTGATCTCGTGCTTCCGCGTGTGGAGCCTCATGCGCTGGAACCTCGGGCGCCTGGCAATGCTCGCCGCCGGCGGCATCGTGCCGCTGCTGTCCTTCTTCATGGAGGCGCGCGTCGCGCGCGACGTGAAGACCTACCTGTCCGAGCGCGAGGCCGCTGAGCTGCACTCGCGCGCCGAGCACTCGTCCCTCACTCAAGCGATCCCGACGGAGAACAAGCGTTGACTCAGAGCCTTTCAGAAGCAGGGACCGAGACCTCCCAGCGCCCCGTTCTCGTCGTCGACTTCGGCGCCCAGTATGCGCAGTTGATCGCACGTCGTGTGCGCGAGGCGGGCGTCTACAGCGAGATCGTGCCCCACACCGTGAGCGCGGCCGACATCGCCGCGAAGAACCCGGTCGGCATCATCCTGTCGGGCGGTCCCTCGTCGGTGTACGAAGAGGGTGCACCGGCTCTCGACACGGGCGTCTTCGACCTGGGGCTCCCGACGCTCGGCATCTGCTACGGATTCCAGGTGATGGCGCAGGCGCTGGGCGGCGAGGTCGCCCACACCGGGCTCCGCGAGTACGGGGCGACGGATGCCGCGGTCACGGGCGACGGCGGCGTGCTGCTGGGTGGCCAGCCGATCGAGCAGAACGTGTGGATGAGTCACGGCGACCAGGTCGCCAAGGCGCCGGAGGGCTTCGACGTCCTCGCCTCGACGAGCGCCACCCCGGTGGCCGCGTTCGGCAGCGACGAGCGCCGCCTCTACGGCGTGCAGTGGCACCCCGAGGTGAAGCACTCCGACTACGGGCAGAACGTCATCGAGAACTTCCTGCACAAGGCCGCGGGACTCGCCGCTGACTGGAACAGCGGCAACGTCATCGCCGAGCAGGTCGAGCGCATCCGCGCGCAGATCGGCTCGGGCCGCGTGATCTCGGCCCTCTCGGGCGGCGTGGATTCCGCGGTCTCGACCGCGCTCGTCCACGAGGCCGTCGGCGACCAGCTGACCGCGATCTTCGTCGACCACGGGCTGCTGCGCAAGGGCGAGCGCGAGCAGGTCGAGAACGACTACGTCGCCTCGACCGGCGTGCGCCTCGTCACGATCGACGCGCGCGAGCAGTTCCTGAACGCGCTCGAGGGCGTCAGCGACCCCGAGCAGAAGCGCAAGATCATCGGGCGCGAGTTCATCCGCTCGTTCGAGGCCGCAGAGCGCGAACTCGTCGCCGAGGCCGCGGCCGACGGCGAGCCGATCCGGTTCCTGGTGCAGGGCACGCTCTACCCCGACGTCGTCGAGTCGGGCGGCGGCACCGGTACCGCGAACATCAAGTCGCACCACAACGTCGGCGGCCTCCCCGAGGACCTGCAGTTCGAGCTCGTCGAGCCGCTGCGCACCCTGTTCAAGGACGAGGTGCGCGCCATCGGCCGCGAGCTCGGCCTTCCCGAGGCGATCGTCGCCCGCCAGCCGTTTCCGGGCCCCGGCCTCGGCATCCGGATCGTGGGTGAGGTCACCGCTGACCGTCTCGAGATTCTGCGCGATGCCGACGCCATCGCCCGCGAAGAGCTGACCAAGGCCGGCCTCGACGGCGAGATCTGGCAGTGCCCCGTCGTGCTGCTGGCCGACGTCCGCTCGGTGGGCGTGCAGGGTGACGGCCGCACCTACGGCCACCCGATCGTGCTGCGTCCGGTGTCGTCCGAAGACGCGATGACCGCGGACTGGACGCGTCTGCCCTACGACGTGCTCTCGAAGATCTCGAACCGCATCACCAACGAGGTGCGGGAGATCAACCGTGTCGTCCTCGACGTGACTTCGAAGCCGCCGGGGACCATCGAGTGGGAGTGATCCCGCGGGCGCCTCGGACCTTCGGGTCCGGGGCGTCACTGCTTTCTCCCGGCTGTAGGGGCGCCGGCGTTTCGGAGACGTGCGGGAGGATGGACGGGTGACCCCGCCCCCCGACGACACGCTGCCCGATGCCGACTACGTGCTGGTCGGCAGCCGCGTCGCGCTGGGGCTGGACGGCGGCTTCGCCGTCGCCGTCCCGACCCGCCTGCGGCTGCTGGCATCCGCCGGCGCCCCGGATCCGCTGCAGCTGAGCGTCGACGGGGCGGCGCCCGATGTGCACGCCGCACAGCGGCAGGCGTTCGTCGACGCAGGACTGCTCGACGGCACAGCCTCGGCTCGGAACCTCTTCGATGACGTCGCCGCGGATCCCGCCTGGCTCTTCTCTGTGGGGGAGCCGGCCGGAGAGGGCGCTCGCGGGCCGGGCGTCGAGTACCGAGAGGTGGCCGACGCCACCGGCACGAGCATCCTCTCGCTGCCGGTGTTCCGGGACGACCCGACATGGCATCTCTCGGATGCCGCGATCATCGTGCATGCTCCGGGCGGCGACCGCGTGCTGCGCGGGTTCCGCGGCCTGTACATCGCGTGGCTGACGCACATCGCTGACGAGCGGCGCGCTGCCGCCGGGGACCCCGACCGGATGCTCGTCGTCATCTTCGAGTCGCGTCAGATCGGCGAGGCGCTGACCGGGTGGGACGACCCGCGCGTCCGGCTCGTGCACACCGTCCACAACTCGCACCTGCCGGCGCCCCACGACGACCCCGACGCGCCGGTGACCGGCATGTGGCAGCGGTGGCTCGCGACGCTCGACCGCTATGACGCGGTGCTGTGGCCGACCGCCGCGCAGCGCGACGAGGTGGCGGCGCGCTTCGGCGACCCGGGCACCTTCCACGTCGTCCCGAACACGATCGAGCTCGGCACGGAGCCTCCCGCGGCCGCATCCCGCGACCCGCGCCGGGTCGTGATGCTCAACCGATTGGCGCCGCAGAAGCGCGTCGACCTCGCGATCCGGGCATGGGCGCGGGTCGCCACCGCCGTACCCGACGCGCGGCTGGACATCTACGGCGAGGGCCCGCTGCGGGACGAACTGCAGACGCTCATCGACGGCTTGGGGCTGGCGGCATCCGTCACCCTCCACGGAGCGACCGCCGACCGCGACGCGATCTTCGACCGCGGCGCGCTCTTCGTCACCTCGACCGCGTTCGAGGGGCAGGGGCTGTCGATCGCCGAAGCGCTCGCGCGCGGGCTGCCGGTCGTGTCGTTCGATGCGCGGTACGGCCCGCGCGAAGCGATCGGCGACGCCGGGCTGCTCGTCGCACCCGGCGACGTCGAGGGGTTCGCCGACGCGATCACCGTCCTGCTGCAGGACGATGCCCGTCGTGCCGAGCTGTCGTCGCGGGCACGAGCCGCCGCGGCGGCCTTCACACCCGACGCCGTGCGCCCCGCACTCGCCGGCGCGCTCCGCGCCGCGGTCGAGCGACCCTCGCGGCGCACCCCGGCCGGCTGATCCGCGCTCCGACACGTTCGGCGGTGTCGGGGGCCGGCGGTACCGTCGCTCCATGGCTGTGCGGGTGGTCGCTGCGACGGAGGCGGGATGGGATGCCGTCGACGCCGTCATGCAGGCCGATGCGTCGTCGCGCAACTGCCAGTGCCAGTTCCACATCCTCGAGAATGCGGATGCGCGCCTCACCACGCGCCAGTCGCGGCGAGACCTGCTGCACGAGCAGGTGCGCAGCCTCGATCCGCCGCGTGGTCTGGTCGCGTTCGACGGGGACGCGGCCGTCGGCTGGTGCGGCGTCGAGCCACGCGTGCGCGTGCGGCACGTCCTGGCGAGCCGACTCGTACGCGCTCACAGCCTGTACGCGGCGGACGACCCGGGCGTGTGGGCGATCTACTGCATCCTCGTGCCGCCCGCGCGACGCCGCGGGGGAGTCGGCGCGGCGCTCCTGGCGGCGGCCCTGGCCCACGCTGTGGAGCGCGGAGCGACCGCGCTCGAGGCGTACCCCATCGACACCTCGAGGCGTGGCGGCCAGCTGCCCGCGGGGTTCTCCACCGGCACCGTCGCCATGTTCGACCGGCACGGCTTCGCGGCGGTCGCGGCGCTCCCCTCCGCGCGCACGCTGATGCATCGGCTCGCCTGAGCCCGCGTCCTCGATGGAAGCGGTGCGCAGCCCCACGCCTGAGATCGAGGTGGCGGCGATCCGCCCAGGGCAGAGCCGCCGCGAGCGGAACCGGATGCCGTCACTCGCGCAGCCGCGCAGGCTGGGGTCATGGCAGACGAAGGCAAGATCCCCCAGTTCGGGGCCGAGGCGCGTCGCGAGCTGTTCCACCAGCGCGTGCTCGTGCTCGACGGTCCGCTCGACGATGACAACGGCACCCTGATCGCGACGCAGCTGCTCGCGCTCGCGGCCGAGGACGAGGCATCCGATATCGCCCTCTGGATCCATTCACCGGGCGGCTCGGTCCCCTCGATGCTCGCCATACGCGACGTGATGAACCTGATCCCGAACGATGTCGCGACCCTGGCTCTGGGGCTCGCGTGCAGCGCGGGGCAGTTCCTGCTGTCTGCCGGCGCCCCGGGCAAGCGGCGCGCGCTGCCCCACGCGCGCATCCTCATGCACCAGGGATCCGCCGGCATCGGCGGGTCGGCCGTCGAGGTCGAGGTGCAGGCCGATGACCTGCGGCACATGCGCGACACCGTGCTCGGCCTCATCGCGCAGGACACCGGACAGAGCATCGAGCGGATCTTCGACGACTCGCTGCACGACCGGTGGTACACGGCCGCCGAAGCGCAGGACTACGGGTTCATCGACGGGATCGTCGAGGACTTCGCCCAGGTCGTGCCCCGCCGGCGACGTCCCGCGGGTCTCGGCGTCGGGGCAGAGGCCACGGCGACGAGGGAAGTGGCGGCATGACCTCGTACACGATCCCGAACGTCGTGGCGCAGCATCCGCGCGGCGATCGCATCATGGACGTCTACTCGCAGCTGCTGACCGAGCGCGTCGTCTACCTCGGCACCGGCATCGACGCCGGCGTCGCGAACGCCCTGATCGCACAGCTGCTGCACCTCGACGCCGACAGTCCCGAGCGCGACATCCAGCTCTACATCAACTGCGAGGGAGGTGACCCCGCCGCGATGCTGGCGGTGTACGACACGATGCAGCACGTGCGGCCCGATGTCGCGACCACGGTCGTCGGGCAGGCCATCGGGGTGGGCGCCGTGATGCTGGCGGCCGGCGCGCCGGGCAAGCGCTCGGTGCTGCCGCATGCGCGGGTGGTGCTGCACCAGCCGGCGGGGCAGGGGAGGGGTGCGATCCCCGACCTGATCCTTCAGGCCGACGAGCTCGTGCGCGTGCGCGGCGAGGTCGAGGAGATCCTCGCGCGCCATACCGGACAGGATGCCGCCAAGCTGCGCGTCGACACGGATCGCGACCGTGTCTTCACGGCGACCGATGCCGTCGCCTACGGTCTCGCCGACCAGGTGCTCGAGCGGGTTCCGGGTCGCTGAAGGCGTCCTTCGGCAAGTTCAGGGCCCTTCCGATCCGATCGTTGAGCGAGCGGATCGGGTCGGCGCTTATCCGGTCGTTGAGCGAGCGGAGCGAGACGAAACGCGTCGGCGTCCGCGGGGACCTCCAGCGCGTTTCGTCTCGCTCGTTCCTCGCTCGCTCAACGACCGGGGGGAGGCGGGCGCGCGTTTGGTCTCGCTCGTTCCTCGCTCGCTCAACGACCGGTGTGGGGCGGGGGCGCGTTTCGTCTCGCTCGTTGCTCGCTCGCTCAACGACCGGTGGCCGTCATGGGGAGCCCGGCCAGACCTTGCCCTCCCACGGGTCGTAGTCGGCGATCAGGTCCTCCTGCGGCGGGCGCTCGGCCTCGGGCACGTGCTGCAGGGTCACGCGCACGCGGTACCAGAGCGAGCTCGAGCCGCGCATCCCGTCGATGAGCACGTCGGCGGGATGCAGCTGCGCGGCCACCGCCGGGTACCGCGCGGTCCACTCGTCGAGCGCGGCGATCGACTCGGACTTCGCCTTCGTGCGGGCGATCTCGATGAGCGGCATCGTGGACTGGCGGCGACCCGATCCGTCACCGGCGCGCGGGGGCTTCTCGCCAGGACCGAGCTCGTCGGCGAGGCGCAGCAGTCCGTCGAGGGTGCCGACGGCGTCGTCGATGCCGGCGTGCGGGTCGCCGACGTCGGCGAATCGCTGCGGCACGGTGAGCACCGTGAACTCGTCGGGGCGGCGCTCGCGCACCTCGTCCCAGTCGAGCGGCGTCGACACCCGCGCGTCTGGCAGCGGACGGATCGAGTAGGCGGACGCCACCGTGCGGTCCTTGGCGTTCTGGTTGAAGTCGACGAACACGCTCTCGCCGCGCTCCTCCTTCCACCAGCGTGCGGTCGCGAGGCCCGGCGCCCGGTTCTCGACCTCACGTGCGAGCGTCTCGGCCGCGGTGCGCACCTGCTTGTAGTCCCACTGCGGTGCGATGCGCACCAGGATGTGCATGCCGCGGGATCCGCTCGTCTTCGGCCAGCCGACGAGCCCCGCATCGTCGAGCACCTCGCGGGCGACGAAGGCGACGTCGACGATCTGCGACCAGTCCACGCCCGGCATCGTGTCGAGGTCGATGCGCAGCTCGTCGGGGTGGTCGAGATCCTCGGCACGGACGGGGTGCGGGTTGAGGTCGAGACACCCGAGGTTGATCACCCACGCCAGGCCGGCGGCATCCCGGATCACGGCCTCTTCAGCGGAGGTGCCCCGGGCGTACTGGAGGGTCGCGGTGTCGATGAAGCCGGGGTGGTTCTCGGGGACGCGCTTCTGGAAGAACGGCTCGGCGTCGATCCCCTTGGGGAAGCGCTTGAGAACCATCGGCCGGCCGCCCGCTCCGCGGAGCGCGCCGTCTGCCACGGCGAGGTAGTACCGGACGATGTCGAGCTTGGTGATCCCCTGCGCGGGGAAGACGATCTTGGCCGGACTCGAGATGCGCACCTCGTGCCCCTCGATGTCGAGGATCTCGGCTTCGGACTTCGCGGGCGTCACCCGGCCAGGCTAGCGACGCCCCGGGACATCGGCCAGGGGCGAGAGGGACGACTCAGGCGGCGAGGGCGTAGGCGGTGCGGCATCCGACCACCGCACGCTCGGCGGCACGCGACCGGAGGTCGTCGACGACACCGGCCGTCAGCTCGATCAGCGTCAGCTCGAGGGCACCGGCGACAGCCGCGATCATCTCGCTCGACGGCTCCTTGAGACCGCGCTCGATCTCGGAGAGGTACTGCGGAGACACCCCGGCGCGCTGGGCGGTGTCGGCGAGGCGTTCGCCGCGCTCATGCCGGAGCCGCCGAAGGCGGTCGCCCAGCGCGTCGCGCCAGAGCGGCTCGGGCTCACGAGAGGGATGCGTCTTCGTCGGCAGCGGGATGATCTCGGCCATGCGCTCACGATAGGACGCGGGCGCCGAGTGCTCGACGGTGTTCCGCTCAGAGCAGAACGTGCGAGCGCCCTCGACGGGGCCCCGGCGGGCTCGACGCGTCGCGGGCCTGGCGGCGCTGCGCGATGCGCTGTTTCGTGAGCGTCTGACGGGTGTCACTGTGCGGTCTGCTCAACCTGGGAGATTCCTGTTGACCTTTTGAGAATTCGCACATAGCGTGCCGCCGTAACGTGATTCCCCACTCACGCAGAAAGCAGGCTCCCCTTTGAACCGACGCTCTCTGGCGGTCGTCGGCGCGCTCGCGCTCGCGATCACCACCCCCACCGCAGCGATGGCTGCCACGCCCGACGACGACCCGTCGTCGAGATTCGAGAAGTCAGACACGAAGGGCGCGGTCGGAACGACCGTCCGCCCGATGAGCGTGGGCGCCGACGGGCGCGTCACCGTCATCGTCGAGATGGCCGGCGACCCGGTCGCCGTCGCGCAGGCGAAGAAGGGCAGCGATCTCTCCGCCGCCGAGCGGAAGGCGATCAGGAACACGCTCGAGTCCGCACAGGACGCGGTCGTCGGATCCATCGAGAGCAAGGACGGCGACGTCGCGGCGACGATGCAGTCCGCCTACAACGGCATCCAGGCGACCCTTCCCGCCGATCAGGTCGACGCTGTGGCAGCCCTGCCCAACGTCGTCGCCGTGCACGCCGTGAAGACCTACACGCTCGACAACGCCGTGTCGGTGCCCTTCCTCGGCGTGCCGCAAGTGTGGCAGGACACGGGCTACACCGGCGAGAACATCAAGGTCGCCGTGATCGACACAGGCGTCGACTACACCCACGCCAACTTCGGCGGCGTCGGAACGCCCGAGGCCTATGCGGCGGCCAACGCCGCCGAGGCGCAGCCCGCCGACCCGGCGCAGTTCGGCCCGGACGCACCGCGCGTCAAGGGCGGCTACGACTTCGTCGGCGACTCGTACAACGCCGACCCCGCGTCTCCGGACTACCAGCCCGTTCCGATGCCCGACGCCAACCCCCTCGACTGCAACGGCCACGGCAGCCACGTCGCCGGCACCGCGGCCGGCAGTGGTGTCACGGCCGATGGCGAGACGTACACCGGTCCCTACGACGCCTCGACGGCGTCGGCCGAGTGGGCGATCGGCCCGGGCGTCGCGCCGCAGGCAGACGTCTACGCGCTCCGCGTCTTCGGCTGCGGCGGATCGACCGACGTGGTCGTCCCCGCCATCGACTGGGCGGTCGAGAACGGCATGGACGTCATCAACATGTCGCTCGGCTCACCGTTCGGTCGCGGCGACGACCCCGACGAGGTCGCCGTCAGCAACGCGACCGGTGCGGGCGTGGTCGTCGTGAAGTCGGCCGGCAACGAGGGCCCGAGCCCGTACCTGGCCGGCAACGGCGACGGTGCCATCTCCGTCGCGGCAGTCGACAGCACGGAGTCCTTCCCCGGTGCCGAGATCACTGTGGACGGTGTCGCGATCCCCGCGATCAACGCCAACGGCGCGGTCCTGACCGGCCTGCCGGGCATGACCGTGGTCCGTCTGACCGACGACCCGGCAACCGCCGACGAGAACGAGGAGCTGGGCTGCTCGGTCGAGGCGTATCAGCACGCCGGCGTGACCGTGGGCGGCAACCAGCTCGCGGTCTCGGAGCGCGGCGTCTGTGCCCGCGTGGCCAAGGCGATCTTCGCCCAGCAGGCCGGCGCCGCGGCAGCGGTGATGATCAACTCGACCGACGACTACCCGCCGTTCGAGGGGCAGATCACCTCCAACCCCGACACGGGCGAGGAGTACGTCGTGACCATCCCGTTCCTCGGCGTCCGGCTGTCGGACGGCCCGAAGCTCGTCGACGGCGAGCCCGCGACTGTGACCGCTGCAGACCTCGCCAACCCCGGCTTCCGCGGGTACGCGTCGTTCAGCTCGAGCGGTCCGCGCAGCGGCGACAGCGCCCTCGGCGTCGACGTCGCGGCTCCGGGCGTCTCGATCGTGTCCGCGGGCGTCGGGACCGGCAGCGGTTCCGCGACGATCTCGGGGACGTCGATGGCGGCTCCGCACGTGGCAGGCGTCGCGGCGCTCGCCGTGGAGGCGCACCCGACCTGGAAGGCCAGCGAGGTCGCTTCGGTGCTCGTCTCGACGGCGGACCCCGAGAAGGTCGCCGGTCAGAATCTCGTCCGCGGCGGCGTCGGCCTGGTCGATCCCGCCCAGGCGGTGGGCCAGCAGGTCACGGCCACCGGCGACGCGTTCAAGACGGAGGACGGGCGCCTGCGCGAGGCTGCGCTGAGCTTCGGCTTCGTGGAGAGCTCCCGCGACTTCCGCGACAAGAAGTCGGTCACGCTGACGAACTACGGCACCGAGGCGGTGACGTACGACGTCGGCGTCGAGGCATCCGCGCAGTCGGAGGCGGCGACGGTGAGCGTCAGCCCCAGCACGGTGACCGTTCCGGCGGGTCGCACCGCCAAGGTGACCGTCACCCTGACCGCTCCGGCGACGGCAGCGGGCAGCTCGACGGCCGGCGGCTTCGCGTTCTACGAGTTCTCGGGCGACGTGGTGTTCTCGTCGTCGGCGGATACGCTGCGGGTCCCGTACCTGCTCGTGCCTCGTGCGACGAGCGACGTCTCGGCCTCGGGAGACCTCAAGGTCACCAAGAGGGGCGAGCCGGTCGACGGCCAGGTGCAGGTCTCGCTCAAGAACCGGGCCGGTGCCATGGCTGCCGACGCCGACTTCTACACGTGGGGCCTGGAGGACAAGAAGGACGCGCCGAAGTCGTTCACCGACACCGGCTACGACCTCCGCGCCGCCGGCGTGCAGTCGTTCGACATCGGCGGCGACCAGCTGCTGGTGTTCGCGGTCAGCACGCACAACCGGTGGTCGAACGCGGCGGCGAACGAGTTCGACGTCGTCATCGACACGAACCGCGACGGCGAGCCGGAGTGGATCGTGTTCTCGGCCGACGGCGGGCTGGTCGAAGCCGGCAGCGCGAACGGCATCTCGCAGGTGTTCGCGTACGAGATCGAGACCGAGGAGACCTACGCCACAGGCTTCCTGGCCGCTGCGCCGACCGACAGCAGCACCATCCTGCTGCCGGTGGTCGCGAGCGATCTCGGCGTCACGGCCGGAGCGTTCGACTACACCGCGCAGAGCTTCTCGTCGGTGAACGACGGGTCGGACGCCATCGACGCCACGGCGACCTACAACCCGTGGGCGCCGGCTCTCACCAACGGGCAGTTCGTGCCGGTGCCGGTCGGCGGCACCGTTCCGGTGCCCGTCGACGTGAACGCGGCGGCCTTCGCCGAGCAGAACCCGCTGGGCGTCATGGTCGTCGCGACCGACAACGCGGCCGGCAAGGACGAGGCGATCCTGGTCAAGGCCAAGTAGCCCGCGTCGCACGGATCAGAGGTGGCGTCCCGTCGAAAGGCGGGGCGCCATCTCGTGCATGCAGACGGGACGGATGCCGGCGGCCGGTGCCGCGGCATCCATCGGCGCAGTGCCCAGGGCGAGGCGGCCGGCCGTCACCGCGTGCAGAGCTTCGGGGTCATCGAGGCGGCCGCGCGTCACCGCGTGCAGAACCTCGGGGTGATCGAGGTGCCGAAGCGGCCCACGGCGAGGCGCCCCCCGATCGAGGCGCCCCGGCCGTCACCGCGTGCAGAGCCTGGGGGTGTCCGAGGTGCCGAAGCGGTAGTCGTACGTCGTGGCGTCGACGGAGACGACGACGCGCATGCCGTCGACCAGGGCCTGCGTGTACGAGACGCCGGGCGACGGGCATCCGAGGGCGCCGTTGTTCCAGGTGACCGCATGCGCGGAGACGAGCTCGGGAGTGCCCGAGACGCCGCGGTCGGCGAGATCGGCGATGATCGCATCCCACCGGGCGGGCGGGACGATGGCCGGTTCGCCGGTGGGCTCGATCGGGCCGCGCGGCGTCGTCGCGAAGGGCGGACGGGTGTGCGCCGAGGGCGTGGGCTCGGACGGCGTGGGCTCGGTCATCGGTCCTCCTGCGCAGCCGGTGAGGCACAGCAGCACGGCGATGCCGAGAACCGCAGAACGCCGGGCCATGACATGTCACTCCTCGAGTCGGCTTCAGCCTAGGCGCGGTCTGCGGAGGCGGATAGCGGCTCGACGGGATGCACGGCAGGCTCCCGGCTGCCGTGGTCATGGCGTGAGAAACGCCGAACGGCCGCCCGGAAACCCGGGCGGCCGTTCGTGAGCGTTGTGCGTCAGTTGCTGCTGCGCACGATCGCGATGATGCGGAGGATCTCGACGTACAGCCACACGACGGTGACCATGATGCCGAAGCCGCCGAGCCATCCGTACTGACGGGGAGCGCCGTTGCGCACGCCCTGCTGGATGTTGTCGAAGTCCAGCACGAGCGAGTACGCCGCCATGATCACGACGAAGACGCCGATGATGACACCCCACGGGATGCCGAACGGGCCCTCCTGGCTCAGCAGACCGAACGCGCCGCCGGCGATGGGCGCGTTGAACAGCATGAGTCCGATGTTGATGAGCGAGAACACGAGGTAGCCGACCATCGCGATGAGGAAGATCTTCGTCGCGCGCTTCGACGCGCGGATCTTGCCGCTGGCGAAGAGGGCGAGCGTGACGCCGACGACCGAGAGCGTCGCGAGGGTCGCCTGGAGCACGATGCCCTCGAACATCATCTCGAAGAAGGCAGAGATGCCACCCACGAAGAGACCCTCGAACGCGGCGTAGCCGAAGATCAACGCGGGGCGGATCTTCTTGCGCGACGTGAAGATGACGACGAGCGAGAGGACGAAGCCGCCGAGGGCGCCGATCGCCCACGGGGCGATCGAGGGGTTCGGGTTGGCCGGGGTGACGCCCGCCATGGTCCACATCCAGCCGGCGACCGCGCCGACGATGAGGACGGCGAACAGTCCGAGCGTCTTCCAGACGGTGTCCTCGACGGTCATGCGGCCCGTCTCGACGGAGCCGGCCGGCGGAGCGGCGTACATGCCCTCGAGGTGGGCCTGGGAAGCGGCATCCGTTCCTGCGCGCTGCGCCGTCGCGAACTGCGTCTGTGATCCCAGGTTCGCCGCCTGCGAACCGCCGGGGTAGGTCTGCACGGCCTTCGGGTCCTGGAAGGCCGGGCTGTTGAACGCGGGGTTGTTGAGGGCCACTGCTCTCTCACACTCCAATGTCAAGGGAATCCCAGCACGATGCTGTTGATCAACACTATCCGACAGGGCGCGAGGTGGCACGGGATCGCGCTGTGAGCTGGCTTTGAGCGGGGCTCCCGCCGAGGGGTCTGCCGAGGGGGTTTGCCGAGACCCCAGCCGCCGGACGAGACCCCGGGTGAACCCCACGGTCTCGTCCACCCGGTGGGGTCTCGCCGAGGGGGGCGGGTCGCCGTCTCGCCG
>NZ_JBJDRL010000068.1:0-21157 GCF_044987475.1 Microbacterium sp. ZW CA_36 | reverse complement strand
CCGGCCGCGCGCCGACGGCTGCGGGAGTTCCTGCGCGACGATCTCGCGCACTACGACCGCGCCCGCGACGAGCCCGCCGCAGGCGCGACCTCGCTGCTGTCGCCGCGCCTGCGCTGGGGCGAGCTCAGCCCGCATACCGTCTGGCACGAGACCGTCGAGGCCGGTGCCGGCGGCAGGTTCCTCTCGGAGCTCGGGTGGCGCGAGTTCGCATGGCACGTCCTCTTCCACCACCCCGACCTCGCCAGCCGCAATCTGCGGCCCGAGTTCGACGCGTTCCCCTGGCCGCGGCTGAAGCCCACCCACCTCGACGCCTGGCAGCGCGGCCGTACCGGCGTCGCGCTCGTCGATGCGGGCATGAAGGAGCTGTGGCACACGGGCTACATGCACAACCGGGTGCGGATGGTGGCGGCATCCTTCCTCGTCAAGAACCTGCTCATCGACTGGCGGCGCGGCGAGGAGTGGTTCTGGGACACGCTGGTCGACGCCGACGGCGCCAACAACCCGTTCAACTGGCAGTGGGTGGCGGGGTCGGGCGCCGATGCGGCGCCGTACTTCCGCATCTTCAACCCGCAGCTGCAGGCCAGGAAGTTCGACTCCGACGCGCACTACGTGCGCGAGTGGGCGCCGGAGCACCTCGGAGAGCACCCGCCCGAGCCCATCGTCGATCTCGGCGAGACCCGCAGGGCCGCGCTCGACGCGTACGAGCACGTCAAGCGCGCCGCCCGCGCCTGACCCGCCCGGCGCAATCGCTACCAGGCGTACGCTTCGGGCGCCTGGCCGCCGGGGCCGGGGAACAGCTCGTCGAGCGCGTTCAGGTCGTCGTCGCTGAGCCGGATGTCGAGGGCCGACACCGCGGACTCGAGCTGCTCGACGGTGCGGGGGCCGACGATCGGTCCGGTCACACCGGGCTGGTGCAGCAGCCAGGCGAGCCCGAGCGCCGAGGGCGTCCAGCCGCGCTCCTGTGCGAAGCGCTCGTACGCGGCGAGCTGGTCGCCGCGCTCCTCGCGCTGCGACGCGATGCGCGCCGTCGCCGACCGCGCGTTGGCATCGGACGATCCGCCGCTGAGCAGCCCGCCCGCCAGCGGCGACCACGGCAGGATGCCGAGACCGTAGTTCTGCGCCGCGGGGATGACTTCGAGCTCGATGGAGCGCTGCACGAGGTTGTACAGCGACTGCTCGCTGACCAGCCCCAGGAAGTTGCGCTGCGTCGCGATCTCGTTCGCCTGAGCGATGTTCCAGGCCGCGAAGTTCGAGCTGCCGGTGTAGACGACCTCCCCGCGCGCCACCAGCACCTCCATGGCCTGCCAGAGCTCGGGCCACGAGATGTGCCGGTCGATGTGGTGGAACTGGTAGAGGTCGATGCGGTCGGTCTGCAGCCGCCGCAGCGACCCGATCGCCTCGCGGCGCACCTGCCAGGCCGACGCGCCGCGCGCGTTGACGACGTCGCCGTCGGGTGTGGGATCGACCATCGGCGAGTGCACCTTCGTCGCCAGGACGATGTCGTCGCGCACACCGGGGCGGGCGGCGAACCACCGGCCGATGATCTCCTCGGTGGTGCCGCGTCCGCCGGCGCCGCCGTAGCCGTTCGCGGTGTCGAAGAAGTTCACGCCGAGCTCCAGCGCGCGGTCCATGATCGCGAACGCGTCCTCCTCCGAGGTGCGGTCGCCGAAGTTCATCGTGCCGAGCACGATCCGCGAGACGGAGGTGCCGGTTCGTCCGAGGTGCACGTAGTCCATCCCGACATCGTCACACGGCTCCCGGAGCACTGGGGCGGCTTTCCGAAAACGTTTCCCGGATTTCCTCCCGTGTCGACTCCCGGAATGCGCGCGGCCCCTGCCCGGTTGCCGCCCGTCATGACAACGATCGGAATCATCGGTGCAGGACATATCGGCAGCGCACTCGCACGCGCCTTCTCGGGGCTCGGGTACGACGTCGTGATCGCCAACTCGCGCGGACCCGAGAGCCTGGCCGGCCTGGTCGCCGAGCTCGGACCGAAGGTCACGGCCGCAACCGCCGCCGACGCGGCAGCCGCCGGCGACATCGCCGTGGTGACGGTGCCGCTGAAGGCACTGAAGGATCTGCCGGTCGAGCCGCTCGCCGGCAAGATCGTGCTGGACACCATCAACTACTACTTCGAGCGCGACGGCCACATCGACGCCCTCGACCGCGGCGAGGCCACGACATCCGGACTCGTGCAGGCGCACCTGCCCGCCTCGAAGGTGGTGAAGGCGTTCAACCAGATCCTCGCCTCCGAGATCAACACCACGGGTCTGCCGGCGGGCGATCCCGACCGCCGTGCCCTCGGCACAGCGAGCGACCACGATGATGCCGTCGAGCTCGTGACGGGCATCTACGACGCCCTCGGGTTCGACACCGTCAGCGCCGGGCCTCTCAGCGAATCGTGGCGGCTGGAACGCGACCGGCCCGCGTACGTGGCGCGCCAGACCGCCGCCGAGCTGCGCGAGAACATAGCGAAGGGCAACCGCCTCCCCTGATCCGCCCCGGTCGTTGAGCGAGCGAGGAACGAGCGAGACGAAACGCCCAGAATCCGGCTTGACCGTGGGCTCAGCGCGTTTCGTCTCGCTTCGCTCGCTCAACGACCGGATGGGGACTCAGCGCGTTTCGTCTCGCTTCGCTCGCTCAACGACCGGAAGGAATAGAGCTGATGGCGCAGCGGGTTGTCGCAGGGGATGAGTACCGCCACCCCCGCCCCGGCCCTGTCCGTCCTCGACCTCGTTCCGGTGCGCACCGGCCAGACGAGCGCCCAGGCGGTCGCGGCATCCCTCTCCCTCGTCGACGCCGCCGATCGGCTGGGCTACCGCCGCTACTGGTTCGCCGAGCACCACAACATGCCGGCGGTCGCCTCGACGACGCCGCCGGTGCTGGCGGCGGCCGCGGCGGCTCGGACCTCGCGGATCCGCCTCGGCTCGGGCGGCGTCATGCTGCCGAACCACTCGCCGCTCGTGGTCGCCGAGCAGTTCGCGGCGCTCGAAGCCCTCGCGCCCGGTCGCATCGACCTCGGCCTCGGCCGCGCTCCCGGGTCCGACCCGGTGATCACGCAGCTGCTCCGCCAGAGCGGCACCACGAGCGACGTCGAGCGCTTCCCCGACCACGTGCGCGACATCATCTCCCTCGTCGCTCCCGACGGCGCCTCCCTGCGCTTCACATCGGGCGGCACGTACGACGTGCACGCGACGCCGGCCGCCACCACGACGCCCGAGGTGTGGCTGCTCGGCTCGAGCGACTACTCGGCGCAGCTCGCGGCATCCCTCGGCCTGCCCTACGTCTTCGCGAACCACTTCTCGGGCGAGGGCCTCGAGCGCGCACTCGAGCTCTACCGCACGGCGTTCGTGGCGTCCGAGACGCTCGCCGCCCCGCGGACGTTCCTGACCGCGAACGTGCTCGTCGCGCCGACGGACGACGAGGCGGAGGCGCGTGCGCTGCCGAACCTGCGCATGACCGCGCGCCTGCGGACGAACCGGCCGCTCGTCGCCCTCGAGACCGTCGAAGCCTCGATCGCGAACGCCGACGACTTCGCCGGGCTCGGCGACACGTTCATGGCGTCGGCGCGTGCGAAGTGGTTCGTCGGCACTGCGCCGGCCGTGGCATCCGACCTCCGCGCCTTCGCCGCGCGGCACGGTGTCGACGAGGTCATGATCTCGCCGATCGCCGGTTCCTACGAGAATGAGCCGATGGATACCGCCCCCGGCCGCCTGCAGACGCTCGAGCTGCTCGCCGCGGAGCTCGGCCTCGCGTCCTGACGCATTAGCCCTCGCCGGGGTCCAGGGCCGGCGCCCGGGCCCGGCTCCGGCGAGGCACCCTCCCAGAGCGCCATTGAACTTCCGGTTCACACGCCTGAACGCCGAACCCGGTCCCGTCGGCTCGATGACCGACCCGTATGGATCGGAAGTTCGACCAACCCCTGTGAACCGGAAGTTCCACCAACCCCTGTGAACCGGAAGTTCCACCAACCCCTGTGAACCGGAAGTTCCACCAACCCCTGTGAACCGGAAGTTCCACCAACCCCTGTGAACCGGAAGTTCAATGGGGTTTTTCAGAACCTGCCTGACGACGGCCTGGCCCCGGGTGTTCGGCGTCCGCTACCAGGCGATCAGCTTGTGGGGGCGGAAGATCACGACGGTCGAGTAGTCCGCCCACATGCGGTCGTGCGTCCACCCGAGGCGCTCGATGCCGCCCGCGTACTTCGCGAGGTAGGCCCCGCCGAGCCGATCCAGCCAATCGACCGTCGGCTCGGGTGACAACTCGACAGTCCCCTGCAGCACGTGGAGCTGCTCGCCGTCGTCGCCGGCTTCGAGGTGAAGCATCGCGCGCGGATTCTCACGCAGGTTCTTGATCTTCGCCGAGGCTGGCTGGCAGAAGACGTAGGCGACGTCGTCCTGCCAGAGGAACCACACCGGCACGGCGTGCGGAAAGCCATCGCGTCCGATGGTGCCGAGCCACGCGATCTCTTCGCTGCGAAGCCGGGCGAGCGCCTTCGCCTCCCGCTCGTTCGAAGCATCCAAAGCCAGCGCCGTCATTCCTGCACCTCGGGCTCGCCCGAGATGAGACCGCGCAGCCAGTCGCGTGCCTCGACGAACACGTCGTCGGCGTACCGCTCCGGGTAGCGCACCACGGCACGGTCGGCCCGCGGATAAGAGCCGAGGAAGGTCACACGCGGGCTGAAGCGGCGCAGGCCCAGGAGGGCGTCGGCCATGCGCTCGTCCTCGAGGTGGCCGTCGGCATCGACGACGAAACGGTATCGGCCCAGCTCGTCGCCGATCGGGCGGGAGGCGAGCAGCGACAGGTTGATGCCCCGGGTGGCGAACTGCTCGAGCATCTCGAGCAGGGCGCCGGGGTGGTCGTCGGGCAGCTCGACGATGAGCGAGGTCTTGTCGGCGCCGGTCGGCGGCGGCGGCACGACCGTGCGGCTCACGAGCACGAAACGGGTGACGGCGTTGGGGTTGTCGCCGATGTTCGAGGCGAGCAGCTCGAGCTCGTGGTGCTCGAGGATGCCGGGCGGTGCGATCGCGGCATCCGCATCGCTCGATCCGTCGAGGAGGCCCATCGCGCTGGCGACGTTGCTCGCCGCCGGCACGTGCGCGTGGGCGGGAAGGCTCCCCGAGAGCCACTGCAGGCACTGCGCGTACGCCACCGGGTGCGCCGCGATGAGCGACACGTCCTCGAGCCGCGCACCCGGCCGGGCGACTAGCACGAACTCGACCGGCACCAGGTACTCCCCCACGATGCGGAGCCCGGGCACCGTGGCCAGGGCGTCCTGCGCCGTCGACACCCCGCCGTCGACCGAGTTCTCGATGGCGATCATCGCGGCATCCGATCGGCCCTCGACGACGTCCGCGAGCGCCTCGCCGACGTTGCGGACCGACCGCCACTCGTGGCCGCGCGCCTCGGGCACCTGCGCGAGCGCCGCCTCGGTGAACGTGCCCGCGGGCCCGAGATAGCTGTACGTGCGGCGGGTGGGAGCAGATGCCTCGGCGGAGGCGACCTCGGAAGTCACGCGTGCCAGCCTAGCCGCGGCCGTGCAGGCGGGCCCCGCAGCCGCGGCGTGGGCATCACCTCCCGTACCGTACTCAGGATCGCCGGCGCCTGGCGGGCGTCCCGACCGCGTCAATCCGCGGCGGATTCGTCGACGCGGACCATCCACTCCTGAGAACGGAACGGCGGACGGCCGTCATCGGCGATGCGCGAGGCCCTGCGGGAGGGCAGACTGGGACGCATGAGTCGCGCAGGACAGCCCGCCGAAGCATCCGACCTCATCGACATCGATGAGGTGATCTCCGCCTATTACGACATCACCCCGGATCCGGCGGTGCCCGAGCAGCGCGTCGCGTTCGGCACCAGCGGCCACCGCGGCTCCTCACTGTCGGCCAGCTTCAACGAGACCCACATCCTCGCCACGACGCAGGCGATCGTCGACTACCGCCGGGCGCAAGGCATCGAGGGGCCGCTGTTCCTGGGCCGCGACACCCACGGCCTGTCGCTTCCCGCCGAGCGCAGCGCCATCGAGGTGCTCGTCGCGAACGGCGTCGACGTGCGCGTGGACGCCCGCGACTCGTGGGTGCCGACTCCCGCGCTCAGCCACGCGATCCTCACCTACAACCGCGGGAAGGATGCCGCCGACCCGAGCCGCTCCGACGGCATCGTGGTGACCCCGAGCCACAATCCGCCGCGCGACGGCGGCTTCAAGTACAACCCGCCGAACGGCGGCCCCGCCGACACCGACGCGACCGGCTGGATCGCCGACCGGGCGAACGAGCTCATCGCGGCGAACCTGGAGGGCGTGGCACGCACGCCGTTCCGCGACATCGACGCCGACACGCTCGGCGAGTACGACTTCCGCGACGCCTACGTGCGCGACCTCTCGAACATCATCGACGTCGAGGCGATCCGCCGCGCGGGCGTGCGCATCGGCGCCGACCCCCTCGGCGGCGCCTCCGTCGAGTACTGGGCGCTCATCGCAGAGGTGCACGAGCTCGACCTCACCGTCGTGAACCCGGACGTCGACCCGACGTGGCGGTTCATGACGCTGGACTGGGACGAGAAGATCCGCATGGATCCGTCGTCGCCGTCGGCGATGGCCGGCCTCATCGGCCGCCGCGACGAGTACGACATCCTGACCGGCAACGACGCGGACGCCGACCGGCACGGGATCGTGACGCCCGACGCGGGGCTGATGAACCCCAACCACTACCTGGCCGTCGCGATCGACTACCTGTACTCGCACCGCCCGGAATGGCCCGCGGATGCCGCGATCGGCAAGACGCTCGTGAGCTCGATGATCATCGACCGGGTAGCCGAATCGCTCGGGCGTCGGCTGCTGGAGGTTCCGGTCGGATTCAAGTGGTTCGTCCCCGGCCTGCTCGACGGATCGGTCGCGTTCGGCGGCGAGGAGTCGGCCGGCGCATCGTTCCTGCGCCGCGACGGGAGCGTCTGGACGACCGACAAGGACGGCATCCTGCTGTGCCTGCTGGCCGCCGAGATCCTCGCGGTGACCGGCAAGACGCCCTCGCAGCGCTATGCGGAGCTCGAGGCCGAGTTCGGCGCCTCGGCGTACCAGCGTGTCGACGCCCCCGCATCCCCCGCCCAGAAGGCCGCGCTCGGAAAGCTGGCGCCCGAGGCGGTCACCGCGACCGAGCTGGCCGGCGAGCCGATCACCGCGAAGCTGTCGCACGCGCCCGGCAACGGGGCAGCGATCGGCGGCCTCAAGGTGCAGACCGAGCACGCGTGGTTCGCCGCGCGCCCGTCGGGCACCGAGGACGTCTACAAGCTCTACGCCGAGTCGCTCCGCGGTCCCGAGCACCTCGCACAGGTGCAGGCAGAGGCCCGCGAGGTGGTGTCGCAGGCCCTGGCCGGCGCCTGACCCCCGGTCGGTCGTTGAGCGAGCGAGAAACGGCCGACCCGAAACGCGCCCGACCCCCCGGTCGTTGAGCGAGCGAGAAACGAGCGAGACGAAACGCGCCCGCCCCCCCGGTCGTTGAGCGAGCGAGGAACGAGCGAGACGAAACGCGCCCGCCCCCCGGTCGTCGAGCGAGCGAGGAACGAGCGAGACGAAACGCGCCCGACCCCCCGGTCGTTGAGCGAGCGAGGAACGAGCGAGACGAAACGCGCCCGACCCCCCGGTCGTTGAGCGAGCGAGGAACGAGCGAGACGAAACGCGCCCGACCCCCGGTCGTTGAGCGAGCGAGGAACGAGCGAGACGAAACGCGCCCGCCCCCCGGTCGGTCGTTGAGCGAGCGAGGAACGAGCGAGACGAAACGCGCCCGCCCCCCGGTCGGTCGTTGAGCGAGCGAGGAACGAGCGAGACGAAACGCGCCTGACCTTGCGCAAGACGGCTCGCCCGTACACAGACGAATCGCCCGAACCCACGCGAGGGACGCATGGGTTCGGGCGACGTTCTTTCGTTCGCGGGTCGGCCGGTGGCCCGGCACGACCCGGTGCGGTCAGGACCGCGTGACGCCGCGGCGACGCGTGAAGAGCACGTACAGGCCGAGCACGATGATCGCGCCGAGGATGGATCCGATGATCCCGGCAGGCTGCAGGAAGCCGCCGTTGGGGTCGCTGCCGAACAGCAGGAAGCCGAGGAAGCCGCCGACGAACGAGCCGACGATTCCGAGGACGATCGTCAGCAGAATGCCCATGCTCTGCTTGCCCGGGATGACGGCGCGAGCGATGAGGCCGGCGATGAGGCCGATGATGATGAGGCCCAGAATTGTCCAGAGCATGATCTCTCCTTTGTCTCGTGGACACCGCGGGGGGTGCGGTGTCTCCTGTGAGATGACGATGACGCTACCGTTCGCGCCGCCTCAGCGCCCGGAAACCCCTGCCCCTTGACACGGGCCTCAGCGAGCGGGAAAATCGCCCGTCCGCTCGCGTGGGGAAGCGTTTTCCGCCTGGATGCGCCACAATGAGACCGTGCCCGATCTGACGCTTCGCCTCGACGACACCGACCTGACCGTGACCACCGCCGGCGTCGACATCGCCCGGTACGCCTTCGCCCCGGGCGGCGCGCCGTCGGAGGGGCCCAAGCCTTTCCTGCATCCGGTGCGCGCGCTCGACGGCGCCCCGCTCACGGCGTACCGCCCCTGGGACCACCGCTGGCACAAGGGCCTGCAGATGACGTGGACCCACGTGTCGGGCGAGAACTTCTGGGGCGGCAACACCTACCGCCCCGACACCGGCGACTACGCCCTGCTCGACAACGTCGGCCGCATGCGCCACGACGGCTTCACGGAGATGACGGATGCCGGCACCGAGGTGTCGTTCACCGAGCAGCTCACCTGGATCACGCAGGGCGGAGAGGAGTGGGTCGCCGAGACGCGGACGCACCGCTTCCACAGCGTCGACGCCGAGCGCGGCCTGTGGCTGCTGGACTTCTCGACGACGCTCCGCAACGTCGCCGGCCGCGACCTCGAGTTCGGCAGCCCGACGACGCAGGGCCGCCCGAACGCCGGCTACACCGGCTTCGTCATCCGGATGCCGCGCGCCTGGACCGGCGGCCGCGTGCTGGCCGGCGGCCTGCCCGACGACGCCGGCAGCGACGCCGTCATGGGTCTCGACGCGCCGTGGGTCGCCCTCTCGGGCGAGCACGACGAGTTCGACGGCGGCGGGACGGTGCTCGCATTCGCAGGCTCGTCGACCGGTGGCCCCGCGATCCGCTGGTTCGTGCGCAGCGAGCCGTTCCCGATCCTCGCGCCCTCCCCTTCGTTCGACGAGCACATCGTGCTCGCACCGGGGGCCGAGCTCTCGCTGGCGCACCGGCACGTCTTCGGCGACCGCATCTGGACCCCCGGCGAGACCCGCGCCCTCGCGGACGAACTCGCACCCTGATTTCGTCGTCTGCGCCGGGTGCGGGGCGTTTCGTCTCGCTCGTCCCTCGCTCGCTCAACGACCGGGAGCAGCGTTCCGGTGGTTGAGCGAGGGAGCGCAGCGACCGAGACGAAACGCGCCGAACCGAACCGCCGCGCCGGGTGCAGCGCGTTTCGTCTCGCTCGTCCCTCGCTCGCTCAACGACCGCGAGCAGAGTTCCGGTCGTTGAGCGAGGGAGCGCAGCGACCGAGACGAAACGCGCCGAACCGAACCGCCGCGCCGGGTGCAGCGCGTTTCGTCTCGCTCGTCCCTCGCTCGCTCAACGACCGGGTGGACGGACGGGCTCGCGTCAGGAGGCGATGACCTCGAGGTCCGCGCGGACGGGGAGGTCCCAGGCGGAGGGGCCTGCCCCGACGACGTAAGCACCCGGCTGAACCCGGAGCGCGCCGGCGTGGAGCCAGTCGTCGACCGCTCCCGGCAGACGCACGTCGTCATCCCAGACCGCGAGCCTGCCGGGCGAGAACGCGAGCTCGACGTCGCGGACCTCGCCGGGCGCGAGGCGCACGCGGCGATAAGCGACGAGCACGCGGCGCGGGGTCGCGATCGCGAAGTCGCCGGTGGGCAGCGCGTACAGCTGCACGAGCTCCTCGGCATCGCGGTCGCCGGTGTTGCGCACCCGCACCACCGCCCGCACGACGGGCTCATCCCCGCGCGGCGCGAAGCCGGCGTGACGGTGCGTCGGCGCCGGAGAGGCAATCGCCACGCGGCCCGCGCGGTCGGATTCTCCGCTCGTCGCGGCATCCGCCAGCCTCACGGACTCGTACGCGACCGGCGCGAACGTGAGGCCGTGACCGAACGCGAACGCGGGCTCGCCGGCCTGGTGGCGGTAGGTCGCGCCCTGCCGCAGCGTGTCGTAGTCGAACAGGTCGCCCGCCTGCTCCTCGGTGGCGGGCCAGCTCTGCGACAGGCGGCCCGACGGCTCGCGATCACCCGAGAGCACGTCGATGACGCCGTGCCCGAGCTCCTGACCGCCATGACTCGACCACACCACGGTTGCGGCATCCACGTCGTCCAGCACGTAGGGGTAGCTCGACACGACCGTGAGCACCGCGCGCGGGTTCGCCTCGCGTGCCGCGCGCCACACCTCGGCGGCAGCGGCGGGCAGCCGCAGGTGCGGGCGGTCCTCGGTCTCGCGCCCCGCGAGGTGCGGGTCGTTGCCCACCGCGACGATGACGGCGTCGGCTCGCGCGGCCGCCTCGGCTACCGCGGAGGCGCCGGACCGCACGACGCGCACGCCGAACCGCTCGGCGTCGTCGAGGGTCACCGCCTCGGCCGCGAGCAGCCCCGAGTCGCGGAAGGTCCGCACCCAGCGGCCCGAACCGAGGTGCAGCAGCGACCAGCTGCCGTCGGCGTGCACGTGGGCGCGGAAGCTCTCCTGCACGATCCACCCGCCGACCCGGGCGGCGTCGGCGCGCATCGGCCAGGAGCCTCCGGTGAGCAGCAGCCCGCTCGCGTGGGAGCGGAGCGTGAGGATGCCGTCGCCCCAGTCCGTGACGTCGAACAGCGCGTCGTCTCCCGAGGCGTCGGCCGACGCCTCGACGGCCGAGCCGTCCGCGGCGGCGGCGACGTAGCGCCCGTTCGATGCGGCGCGCAGGGCCACCGTGTCGGCGCCGGTCACGACCTCCGCCTCGCCGAAGCGCTCGGCGGCCGCGGCACCGATGCCCACCGAGTACGGCGGGGTGCCGGCGTACCAGTCGGGGAGCACGAGGTCGGCGAGCGGTCCGACGACCGCGACCCTCGAGGCATCCGAGAGTGGCAGCACTCCGTCGTCGTTCCGCAGCACGACGACGGAGCGCGCCACCGTCTCGCGGGCGAGCTCACGCGCCTCCGGCGCGTCGATCGCCTCGACGCCGATACCCGCATACGGGTCGTCGGCGCCGTCGAACTCACCGGTGCGGATGCGCAGCTCGAGCAGTCGCACCACCGCCCGGTCGATGTCGTCGGTCGTGAGGAGCCCGGCCTCCAGCGCCTCGCGCAGGTAGCCGATGGTGGGCGCCGCGTTCGCGTCGTTGTCTGTGAACGAGTCGAGCCCCGAGAGCACCAGCGCCGCGGCGGCGTGGACGTGGTCGGGCTGCGACCGCTGGGTGGTCACGAGGAACGTGGGCGCGCCGGCATCCGACACGACCGCGATCGATTCGTCGGTCCACGACCGCGCCTCGGCGACGAGTTCGGGCTGCGTGTGCGCCGGGATGCCGTTGACCTGGTTGTAGGCGAGCATGACGCCGCCCGCAGCACCGGCCTCGATCGCTCCGCGGAAGGCGGGCAGCTCCTCTTCGTGAAGCGTGCGCAGCGACATCTCGGACGACGTCGTGGAGCGGTCCGTCTCGTTGTTGTAGGCGAGGAAGTGCTTGAGCGCGGGCACCGTGCGCCAGACCCGCGGGTGGTCGCCGCGCAGGCCCCGAGAGTACGCCGTGCCGAACACGGCGGTGACGTGCGGGTCTTCGGAGTAGCCCTCCTCGTTGCGCCCCCACGCGGGGTGGCGCAGCGTATTGACCACCGGCGCCCAGACGTTGAGGCTCACAAGCGGGTTCTCGGCGCGCTTGGCGCGCACCTCGATCGCGGCGACCTCGCCCACCTTCTCGACGAGGTCGGTGTCCCACGTCGCGGCGAGGCCGACGGGCTGCGGGAACACCGTCGCCCGGCCGAGCCATGCGGCACCGTGCAGCGCCTCGCACCCGGTGCGCCACTCGGCGACGCCGAGCCGCTCGATCGCGGGGGCCGCCTGGTGCAGCATCGCGATCCGCTCGTCGGGCGTCAGCCGGTCGAGCAGGTCACGCGCACGCGCCGCGAGCGGCTGGTCGACCCGCCGGAACAGCGGCTGCCCCTCGGCGGGCACCGTTTCGCTCATCGTGCGTCCTCCTCGATCTCGATGCGGATCTCTCCGGATGCCGCAGCCCGCGTGATCCGGTCTCCCACCTGCAGCGCCCACGGCGCGCGCGCGTCGTCCGATGCGGCGATGATCGCCCCGCCTTCGCGGCGCACGCGGAACGTGGTGGCGCCGGCGGCGCCGATGGATCCCTTGGCGTCGTGGCCGGGCACCGTCGTGACGGCGTCGTAGCCGTCGGACAGCTCGAAGCAGCGCAGGGTCACGCCGTCCGCCCAGTCGTAGTCGGGGCGGCTGTCGTCGGCGCCGAACGGCAGCACGGTGCCGGGGCGCACGCGCAGCGGCACCGAGTCGTAGCCGTGGGTCTCCGCCACCCACCGGCGGCCGTCGACGACCGAGCCGTCCAGGAGCGAGGTCCATCGTCCCTCGGGCACGTAGTACTCCACGCTGCCGTCGGCGGTGAAGACCGGGGCCACCAGCAGCGACTCGCCCAGCATGTACTGGGTGTCGGCGTCGAAGCCGGAGCGGTCGCCGGGGAACTCCAGCACCATCGGACGCATCATCGGCGTGCCGTCGGCATGCGCCTGCTCGGCCGCACCGGCCAGATACGGCATGAGACGCATCTTCAGCTTCGTGAACTCACGGGCGATGTCGACGGCCTCCTCGTCGAAGGCCCACGGCACGCGGACCGACGACGAGCCGTGCAGCCGGGAGTGCGACGAGAGCAGGCCGAACGCGAGCCACCGCTTGAACAGGCCCGGGTCGGGCGTGCCCTCGAACCCGCCGATGTCGTGGCTCCAGTAGCCGAAGCCCGACATGGCGAGCGAAAGCCCGCCGCGCAGGGACTCGGCCATCGAGAGGAAGGTCGAGTCGTTGTCGCCGCCCCAGTGCACCGGGAACTGCTGCGAGCCGGCGGTCGCCGAGCGCGCGAAGACGACCGCGTCCCCGACGCCGTGGTGCCGCTCCAGCGCGCGGAAGACGACCTCGTTGTAGAGCTTCGCGTAGTAGTTGTGCATGCGGTGCGGGTCGGACCCGTCGTGCCACACGACGCCCTCGACCGGGATCCGCTCGCCGAAGTCGGTCTTGAACGCGTCGACGCCCTGGTCGAGCAGTCCCTGCAGCTTCGCGACGTACCAGTCGGCCGCCTCGGGGTTCGTGAAGTCCACGAGCCCCATGCCGGCCTGCCACATGTCCCACTGCCACACGCTGCCGTCGGTGCGCCGCAGCAGGTAGTCCTTGTCCGCCGCCTCGCGGAACAGCGCCGACCGCTGGGCGATGTAGGGGTTGATCCACACCGACACGTGGACGCCGCGCTCGTGCATGCGGGCGATCTGGCCGACCGGGTCGTGGAAGGCGCGGGCGTCCCACTCGAAGTCGGTCCACTGGTATTCCCGCATCCAGAAGCAGTCGTAGTGGAAGACCGACAGCGGGATGTCGCGCTCGGCCATGCCGTCGACGAAGGCGCTCACGGTGTCTTCGTCATAGCTGGCGGTGAAGGATGTCGTGAGCCACAGCCCGAACGACCACGCCGGCACGCGCGCCGGGCGCCCGGTGAGTGCGGTGTAGCGGCGCAGCACGTCCTTCGGCTCGGGTCCCGCGATGACGTAGTAGTCGAGCGACTCGCCGTCGACCGAGAACTGCACGCGCGAGTTGACCTCGCTGCCGACCTCGAACGAGACGTTCGCGGGGTTGTCGACGAAGACGCCGTAGCCGCGCGACGTGATGTAGAACGGCACGTTCTTGTACGACTGCTCGCTCGAGGTGCCGCCGTCGGCGTTCCACGTGTCGACGACCTGGCCGTTCTTCACGAATGCGCCGAAGCGCTCGCCGAGCCCGTAGACGCGCTCGCCCGGTTCGATGCTCAGCTGCTGGTGCACCCAGGTGGGCTGCGTGCCGCCGGCGGCGGTGCCCGCGGTGCCGGGGGTCCCGGTCGTGCCGTTCTTGCCGCTGGTGCCCGTGAAATGCCCGATCGATCGCGGCAGCGAGCTGGTGAGCACGCGCCCGTCGCTCTCGAAGTCGACGCGCCACTGACCTGCGGACCGCGAGACGCGCGCAGCCAACGAGCCGGACGTGAGGATGCCGGCCTCGTCGTCGATCGCGATCTCGGGACGGAAGCCCTCCTCGCCGAACACCTCGAAGTCGGGGCCGCGGTGCACGGCACCCGCGTGCCGCTCGACCCGCACCTTGACGACGCCGGGCGCCGGGGCCGAGAGCGTCATTGTCAGCATCGCGCGATTGAGGGTGTCGCCGCGGTCGCGGATCACGGCCGTCGGGGCGTACACGGTCATGGTGCCGGCGGCTTCGTCGTGGCGGATGTCGTCGACCTCGACCGCATACAGGGGCGCCAGTCCTGGCCGGGTGAGCCAGTAGCCATCGGTGAACTTCACTCTGCGTGCCTTTCGATGAGCACCATGGCGGCGCCGGGGGCGAGCGTGGCCCGCCCGTCGACGTCCGCGTCCGACAGGAGATCCCGGTGCGGCCCGGGCACCGTGAGGTGCCGCGTCGCCTGACCGTGGTTGAGAAGGAAGAGGGCGTCGCCGCGCCGCACGGCCTCGACGTCGTCGGGCAGGACGCGATCGGGCACGACGCCGGTGACGCCCGCGGCGTCGAGCGCGTCGTCGAGGACGGCGGCGAGCGCATCGTCCGACGCGACGGCGCCCAGGTACCAGGCGGTGCCGTCACCGACGCGGTGGCGCGTGATCGCCGGCGCTCCGGCGAGATGCCCGTCGCCGAAGCGGGCGAGCACGTCGGCACCCTCGGCGCGCAGCCGCTCCCCGAGCACGGTGGCCTCGGCCGTCGCCGGACCTGTCGTCCAGCCGGCCTCGACGGCGAGCGGCGTCGGCGCGTCGGGAAGTCCCACCCACTCCTCGCCGCTGACGCCGACGAGGTCGCGCAGCAGCACCGGGGAACGCCCGGTGAGGATGCCGGCGTTGATATCGGCGACCCCCGAGAACGGGCCCACGACGAGGCTCGCGCCGCCCTGGACCGCCGCGCGAAGTGCGGCTGCGGCATCCGTCTCGAGGATGTACGTGTGCGGCACGAGCACGGCCCGGTACGCCGAGAGGTCAGCGCCGGGGCGCACGAGGTCCACCGCGATGCCACGACGCCACAGCGCGCGGTGCCAGCGCTGGACCTGCTCGAGGGTGTCGAGCCGCTCGGTCGGGCGCCCGGGCTCGTCGGCGGCCCAGCGCGAGGGCCAGTCGAAGAGGAGCGCGACGGATGCCGCCACCCGGCCGCCGACCACCGGCCGCAGCCGCCGCAGGTCGGCGCCCAGCGCACAGGCGCCCGCGAAGACCTCTGTGTCGGCTCCGGCGTGCGGCAGCAGCGCGGAGTGGAAGCGCTCGGCGCCCGTGCGGGCCTGCCGCCACTGGAAGAAGCAGATCGCGTCGGCCCCGCGCGCGACGGCCTGCAGCGAGTCCAGGCGCGCGCGATCCCGGCTCTTCGGGAGATTGTGCGGGCGCCACGAGGTCGCGCTCACCGCCTGCTCCATGAGCACCCACGGGCGGCCGTCGCCGAGCGAGCGCATGAGGTCCTGTACGAGCGCGATGTCGGACGACGCGGTCGCGGCGGCGTGGTCGGGGTACTGGTCGTCGGCGACTACGTCGACGTCGCCCGCCCACTCCCACAGGTCGGTGAGCGGCTCGAACCCCATGAAGTTGGTGGTGACCGGCTGCGTCGCACCGGCGTCGCGGATCGCGTCGCGCTGTTCGCCGAAGACGCGCTGCAGCGCCCACGACGTGTAGCGGCGGAAGTCGAGCGACTGCGCCGGGTTGACGAGATAGGGCATGCGCCGCGGGGGCAGGATCTCGTCGAAGTCGCGGTAGCGCTGCGCCCAGACGAGCGTGCCCCAGGCGTCGTTGAGCGCGTCGATCGTGCCGTAGCGGTCGGCCAGCCACAGCCGGAACTCGCGTGCGGCCTCGTCGCCGAAGTCGATCTGGCCGAACTCGTTGCCGACGTGCCACATGCGCACCGCAGGGTGGGTCGCGTAGCGCTCCGCCATCGCGGTCGCGATCGACAGAGCATGCGCGCGGTAGACGCGCGAGGCCGGCGTGAACTGGTTGCGCGATCCGGCGGCGAGGCGCACGCCGTCGGGGTTCACGGGCAGCGTCTCGGGGTGCAGGATGCCGAGCCACGGCGGCGGCGACGCGGTCGGCGTCGCGAGGTCGACGGCGATGCCGTGCGCGTGCAGCAGGTCGAGCACCTCGTCGAGCCATGCGAAGTCCCGCTCCCCCGGCGACGGCTCGAGGCGCGCCCAACTGAAGACGCCCACCGTGACGAGGTTGACGCCGGCGCGGACCATCAGCTCGACATCCTCGTGCCAGACCTCGCGGGGCCACTGCTCGGGGTTGTAGTCGCCGCCGAAGCAGATGCCGAGTTCGCGGGTGAGCTCACCGAACGCGTCGATGCGGCGCGGGTGCGGGGTGGCGGCCATGGAGCGGAGAACCTCTTCGCTGAGTTTCGTGCGGCGGACGGGGTGATCGACGAGCGGATGCCGAAGTGGGCGACGATCTTTCGAAGCGCTTCAACACCGAGACCATATACTAAGGGTGTGACGATGTCCACGCGCCGCGATGATGCGGCCACGCGCCTCCGCTCCGAGGCCCTGCACTCCCTTCGCGCGTCCGCGCCGGCCTCCCGGTGGCTCGAGGCGTACCCCGTCGGCAACGGCCTGCGCGGCGCCATGTGCGCCGGCCTCGCCGGGGGCGAGAAGCTGTGGCTGAACGACATCACGGCGTGGTCGGGTCACGCCGGCGCCGACCCGCTCGAGGGCGTCACCGTGCGCGGGGCGGATGCGCTCGAGGCCGTCCGCGGGGCGATCGAGGCGGACGATCTCGACGCGGCGGATGCGCTGCTGCAGCGGATGCAGACGCCGTGGGTGCAGGCCTACCTGCCGCTCGGCTGGATCGACATCGAAGTGCTGCGGCCACCGGTCGGCGCCGGCCCGGGGACCTTCCAGCGGCGTCTGGACCTCGCGACCGGCGTCGCGACGCACTCCTACGACGGCGTGACGCACCGCACGTGGGCCGACCTCGTGACCGGACTGATCATGCACGAGATCACGGCTGAGGAGCCGATCTCCGTGCGGCTCCAGGTCGGTTCGCTGCTGCGGGCGAAGTCCGCTCCCGCGAACGTGGGCGGCGACCTGGTGACCCAGTGGCTGCTTCCGGTCGACGTGGCTCCCGGCCACGAGCAGCCCGCCGAACCGGTCCGGTACGACGAGCGGACCGGACGCCACGGCGCCGTCGTGGTGCGCTCGTTCGGCGCTGCCGAGGTGGCCGACGGGGTCCTCACCAGCGCTGCCGCGACCACCCACCTGTTCGCCGTCGCGACGGCGACCGCGCCCTCGCTGCCCGGCGACCCCGCCGATGACCGCGACGCACGGCAGCGCGCGCAGGACCTGCTCTCCGGCATCCCGGTAGCCACCGATGTCACCAGCACAGCGACGGCGCTCCTCGGTGCGCACGTCGCGGCGCACGGCGCCCTCTACGAGCGGTGCGCGCTCGAGCTGCCCGCTCCCGATGACGCCGACGCCGGCTCGCTCGACACCGTCGACCGCGTGTACCGCGCCCAGGAGCGCGACGACGCCGCACTGGCGGCGCTGGCGTTCCACTACGGGCGGTACCTGCTCATCGCATCGTCGCAGCCCGGCGGCCTCCCGATCACGCTGCAGGGTCTCTGGAACGCCGAGCTCCCGGGTCCGTGGTCGAGCGCGTACACGCTCAACATCAACACGCAGATGGCGTACTGGCCGGCCGAGACCACCGGCCTCGCCGAATGCCACGAGCCGCTGCTGCGGTTCACGCGGCGGCTCTCGGAGACCACGGGGCCGGTCGTCGCGCGGGAGCTGTACCGCGCGGACGGCTGGGTCGCCCATCACAACTCGGATGCCTGGGCCCACGCGGCACCGGTGGGCGCCGGCCACGGCGACCCGGCGTGGGCGAACTGGTCGCTCGGCGGCGTGTGGCTCGCACTGCACCTGTGGGAGCACTACGCGTTCGGAGGGGACCGCGCGTTCCTGCGCGACGAGGCCTGGCCGGCGCTCGCGTCGGCCGGGGCCTTCGCCCTGTCGTGGATCCAGGACGACGGCGAGCGCGCGTGGACGAGTCCGTCGACCTCGCCCGAGAACCACTACCTCGATGCCGACGGCCGCGAGCACGGCGTCGCTGTCACCGCCACGATGGATGTCGCGCTGCTGCGGGAACTGGCCGCGGTCTGCCGCGCCGGCGCCGCGACGCTGGGCCTCGACGAGCCCTGGGTCGCGGAGCTCACCGCGCGCACCGGCCGGCTGCCCGACCCGCGCGTCTCGGCGCGGGGCGACCTGCTCGAGTGGGATCGCGAACGCACCGAGGCCGAGCCGGAGCACCGGCATCTGTCGCACCTTCTCGGGCTGTTCCCGCTCGCGCAGATCACGCCCGAGGCGACGCCGGAGCTCGCCCGCGCGGCATCCGAGTCGATCCGGCTGCGCGGTCCGGAGTCGACGGGTTGGGCACTCGCGTGGCGGGCAGGCATGCAGGCGCGCCTCGGCGACGGCGAGGCGGTGCACGCTCAGCTGCGGCTGGCGCTCCGACCCGCCGATGAGGGCTCCGACGAGCACCGCGGCGGCCTCTACCCGAACATGTTCAGCGCCCACCCGCCGTACCAGATCGACGGCAACCTGGGCGTGACCGCGGCGATCGCGGAGGCCCTCGTACAGTCCTTCGACGAGCCGGCCGAGCAGGGCGAGTCCCTGCCACGACCGCAGGCGGAGTCGATAGACCCCGCGCGCGTGCGGCTGCGGCTGCGGCCCGCGCTGCCGCCGCAGTGGCCCGACGGCGCCGTGCGCGGCATCCGTTCCCGTGGCGACGTCTCGGTCGATGTCGAATGGACAGACGGACGCCTCGTGCGAGCACGACTTCGGGCAGGCGCGCGAGCGGCGACAATGATGGTGCACGGGCCCGACGGATCGATCGGCACGTACGAGCTCGCCCCCGGAACCACGCGGGTGATCGAAGCAGGAGAACGGGGAACCTCATGGTGACGATCGCGGACGTCGCACAGGCGGCGGGCGTGTCGATCTCGACGGTGTCGTACGTCATGAGCGGCAAGCGGGCCATCTCGCAGGAGACGCGCGACCGCGTCGAGAAGGCCATCGACAACCTCGGCTTCAGCCCGCACGCGGGCGCGCGGTCACTGGCGTCGCGGTCGACCAACGTCATCGGACTCCAGGCTCCGCTGCGCACGGGCGTCGACGTGCACGTCGTGATGCAGATCGTCACCGGCGTCGTCACGCAGGCGCGCAAGCACGGCTACGACATCCTGCTGCTCGCCAGCGACGACGCCAAGGCGCTGCAGCGAGCCGCCAAGGGATCGATGGTCGACGCCCTGCTGGTGATGGATGTCGAGTCCGACGACCCGCGCATCGACACGCTGTCGGGCCTCGGGCATCCGAGCGTCCTGATCGGCCTGCCCGAGGGGCGGCGGGCGATCCCCTGCGTCGACTTCGACTTCGAGGCCGCGGGCTGGCTGGCCGTGGATCGCCTCGTCGCGCTCGGCCACCGGCGCCTCGCCCTCATCGGCTCGCCTCCCGAGGTCATGTCGCGCCACACCTCCTACGCCGACCGCCTGGCGCGGGGCTTCCTTGCGGCCTGCGAGGCCAACGGCGTGACCGGCACCGTGCACGCGTGCCCGAGCAGCGCCGAGTCGGTCGCGACCGTCGACGCGGTGATGACCGAGAACCCCGACATCACGGGCTTCTTCGTGCACAACGAGGGCGCGCTGCCGCATGTGGCCACGACGATCGCCCAGCGCGGTCAGGCGCGCGGCGACGACCTCGCCGTCGTCGCGCTGTGCCCCGACGACGTCGCCCGCTCGGTGTCGGGACTCGCCGACAGCATCGCCGTGCCGGCCGAGGCGATCGGCGCGGCCGCGACCGACATGATCTGCGAGATCCTCGCGAACGGCGCGAAGCCTGCCGTGCGGCTGCTGCCGCCGGCCCTGACCGGAGTGCCCGCGGCGACATGACCGTGACCTGCGCGCATGCCTCCCCGCCCGGCGCCGGTCAGCGGGTGACCCGCTGATGCGGATCGACCCCGACAGCCGCACCCTCGGCGGCTTCTCGACGTTCCTGACCTTCGTCGGGCTCAACCTCCTGTACATCGTGCTGTGCCTGCCGGTCGTGACGATCGGCGCCGCCACCAGCGCGCTGTACGAGGTGACCCTGCGCTACTCCGACGACGAGAGCGGGCGTCCCCTCAAGGACTTCTTCCCCGCGTTCCGCGCCAGCTTCGGCCGCGCGACGGTCCTGATGCTCTGCCTGCTGCTCCCGGCCGCGCTGCTCGGCTTCTCGAGCGTGTTCTGGTTCGCGCACCCCGCGCTGCTGGCCGGCGCGGCCGGCATCGCCGCGGTCATCGGCAGCGTGTACCTCTTCGCGGCGTTCCTATACGCGATGGCCCAGGTGGCGTACTTTCGCAACACCGTGCGCCAGACGCTCAGGAACGCCCTCCTGCTGCCCGCCGCCGAACCCGTCCGCACGCTGGGCGTGCTGGTGATCCCCGTCACCGCTGTCGCGCTCATGATCCTGTTCCCGCCGGCGGCGATCCTGGTCGGCACGATCGGCTTCTCCGTCGGCGCCTACGCGACCGCCTTCCTCTTCCGCAGCGTCTTCACCCGCCACGACGCCTGATCCGGTTCGCGGCGCCGCCTGGCGCTCGCAGTCGCTCGACTGGTTCCGCGGCGGCGTTCGGCGTCGAGGACGCGCGCCCGCGCGCCCGCGCGCCCGCGCGCCCGCGACGCGGGCAGGCAGCACGTTGTCGAAAACCCCAATGAACTTCCGGTTCACACACCCCGATGAACTTCCGGTTCACACACCGTCGATGAACTTCCGGCTCACACACCCCCGATGAACTTCCGGCTCACACACCCCCGATGAACTTCCGGCTCACACACCCCCGATGAACTTCCGGTTCACAC
>NZ_JBJDRL010000067.1:0-21207 GCF_044987475.1 Microbacterium sp. ZW CA_36 | reverse complement strand
CGCTGCACTGCCCCATCGGCCACGCCGCGCCGCCGCATCGGCCACGCCGCGCCGCCGCATCGGCCACGCCGCAGGCCATCACCCGCACCAGGCGGGTCCGCGCGAGCCCCCGCCTCCGCGAGACAACAGCGGGCGGACGAGACCGTGGGGTTCACCCAGGGTCTCGTCCGCCCGATGGGGTCTCGCGGAGGTGAGGCCAGGGCCCTGGGCGCTCGACCACCGGCCCACGGCGCGCCGCCCGGAGACGGGAACGAGCGGGATGCCGGGGGCACCGGCATCCCGTCGCTCAGGCGTCGTGTCAGGCGAAGGCCTCGATCGGCGGGCACGCGCACACGAGGTTGCGGTCGCCGTAGGCCTGGTCGATGCGACGCACCGGCGGCCAGTACTTGGTGCGGACGAGCGTGTGCACGGGGTACACGGCGGTCTCGCGCGAGTACGGGTGGCTCCACTCGCCGGCGACGACGGACTCGGCCGTGTGGGGGGCGTTCACCAGTGGGTTGTCGTCGGCGGGCCACTCCCCCGCGGCGACGCGCTCGGCTTCGGCCTTTATCGCGATCATGGCCTCGATGAAGCGCTCGATCTCGCCGAGGTCCTCCGACTCGGTCGGCTCGACCATGAGCGTGCCCGCGACCGGGAACGACATCGTCGGAGCGTGGAAGCCGTAGTCGATGAGCCGCTTGGCGACGTCGTCGACCGTGATCCCGGTCGCCTCGCGCAGCGGCCGCAGGTCGAGGATGCACTCGTGCGCGACGAGGCCGTCCTCGCCGGTGTAGAGCACCGGGTAGTGCTCGCGCAGGCGCACGGCGATGTAGTTCGCCGCGAGCACGGCAGCGGCGGTCGCGTCGCGTAGCCCCTCGGCGCCCATCATCCGCACGTACGCCCACGAGATCGGCAGGATGCCGGCGGAGCCGTGCGGCGCGGCCGAGATCGGTCCGCCGTCGAAGACGCCGCCCGCGTGGTCCCTGCGCTGCGAGAACGGGTGGCTCGGCAGGTAGGGAGCCAGGTGCGCCTTGGCCGCGACCGGGCCGACGCCCGGACCGCCGCCGCCGTGTGGGATCGCGAACGTCTTGTGCAGGTTGAGGTGCGACACGTCGCCGCCCAGATCGCCGAACCGGGCGTAGCCGAGGAGCGCGTTGAGGTTCGCGCCGTCGATGTACACCTGGCCGCCTGCGTCGTGCACGGCCTGCGTGATCTCGAGCACGTCGTGCTCGTACACGCCGTGGGTCGACGGGTACGTGATCATCAGCGCGGCGAGCTCGTCGGCGTGCGCTGCGATCTTCGTCCGCAGGTCGTCGAGGTCGACGTTGCCGGCGTCGTCGCACGCGACCACGACGACGCGCATGCCGGCCAGGACGGCCGAGGCGGCGTTGGTGCCGTGCGCCGAGGACGGGATGAGGCACACCGTGCGTTCCTGGTCGCCGTTGGCGCGGTGGTAGCCGCGGATCGCCATGAGCCCGGCGAGCTCGCCCTGCGAGCCGGCGTTGGGCTGCAGCGACACCGCGTCGTACCCGGTGACCTCGGCGAGCCACACCTCGAGCTGCTCGATGAGCGCGAGGTAGCCGTGCACGTCGGCCTCGGGCGCGAACGGGTGCACGCGCGAGAACTCCGGCCACGACACCGCCGCCATCTCGGTGGCGGCGTTGAGCTTCATGGTGCACGAGCCCAGCGGGATCATGCCGCGGTCCAGCGCGTAGTCCCGGTCGGAGAGCTGCTTGAGGTAGCGCATCATCGCCGTCTCGGACCGGTGCGTGTTGAACACCGGGTGCGTGAGGAACTCCTCGACGCGGTGCAGCCCCGAGGGCACGCCGGCGAGGGGCTCGGCATCCGCGTACGGAAGCGTGCGCTCTCCCTGCTCGCCCGCTCCGAGGAACTCGTCCTCGGGCAGCCCGAAGGCCCACGCCACGGCAGCGAGATCATCGGCGGTGGTGGTCTCGTCGACCGACACCCCGACCGTCGCGTCGTCCGCCCAGAACAGCTGGTAGCCGCGCGATCGGGCGCGCTCGATCACCCGTCGCGACGCACCCGGTGTCGCGACCCGGATGGTGTCGAAGAACGCGTCGGAGCGCAGCGACAGGCCGTACGAGCGCAGCCTGGCGGCGAGCGCCTCGGTCTTCTTCGCCACGTCGGTTGCGATCGCGCGCAGCCCGTCGGGGCCGTGGTACACCGCGTACATGGAGGCCATGACGGCCAGCAGCACTTGCGACGTGCAGATGTTCGACGTCGCCTTCTCGCGACGGATGTGCTGCTCGCGGGTCTGCAGCGCCAGGCGGTACGCGGGGTGTTCCGCGGCATCCTGCGAGACGCCCACGAGGCGGCCGGGCAGCTGGCGCTCCAGACCCTGGCGCACGGCCATGTAGCCGGCGTGGGGGCCGCCGAAGCCCAGGGGCACGCCGAAGCGCTGCGTCGTCCCCACCGCGACATCGGCCCCGAACGAGCCGGGCGAGCGCAGCAGGGTGAGCGCGAGCAGGTCGGCGGACACGACGACGAGCGCGCCCGTCAGGTGCGCCGCGTCGACGACGCCTGCCGGGTCCCACACGTTGCCCGAGGCGCCCGGGTACTGGATCAGCACGCCGAACGGCTGGAGGGGCTCACCGGCCGCGTTCTCGAGCAGCGCGCCGTGGGCGAGGTCGAGCTCCACGAGCTCGATGCCGACCGCCGCCGCGCGATGGGCGAGGAGCGCCTTCGTCTGCGGCATGGTGTCGGTGTCGACGACGAAGACGTTCGACGGCGACTTCGAGCCCCGGCGCGCGACGAGCATGCCCTCGACGACCGCGGTCGACTCGTCGAGCATCGACGCGTTCGCGGTCGCGAGGCCCGTGAGGTCGGTCACCATCGTCTGGAAGTTGATGAGCGCCTCCAGGCGCCCCTGCGAGATCTCGGGCTGGTACGGCGTGTACGCGGTGTACCAGGACGGGTTCTCGAGAACGTTGCGCGCGATCACCGACGGGGTGATCGTGTCGGCGTAGCCGAGGCCGATCATCGGCCGGGCCGCGCGGTTCTGCGAGGCCAGCATGCGCAGCTCGGCGAGCGCCTCGGCCTCCGTCGCCGCCGGCGGGATGTCGCTCGTCGGGCGCGCCTGGGCATGGATGGATGCCGGCACCGCCGCCTGCACGAGCGCGTCGACGCTGTCGTAGCCCAGGGCGTCGAGCATCGTGCGCTGGGCCGCGGCATCCGTCCCGATATGACGATCGACGAACAGACCCGTCATTCGGCGCCGCCCGTGAGCGAGATGTACGCGTCGCGGTCGAGCAGGTCGGCGACCGCCGCCGGGTCGACCGTCAGCTTGACGAGCCAGCCGGCGCCGAACGGATCGGCGTTCACGAGCGACGGGTCGTCCACCACGGCGTCGTTGATCTCGAGGACCTCGCCGGTCAGCGGCGCGTAGAGCTCGCCGACCGACTTGGTGGACTCGATCTCGCCGACGACGGTGGCCGCGGTCACCGTGCTGCCCACGGCGGGCAGCTCGACGAACACGACGTCGCCGAGCTTGTCGGCCGCGTAAGCGGTGATGCCGACGGTCGCGACGTCGCCGTCGAGGGCGATCCACTCGTGCTCGGCGGTGTACTTGAGGGCGGTGAGGTCGGTCATTTGTTCCTCCGGTAGAAGGGCAGGTCGGTCACGGTCGCGGGGATGCGGGTGCCCCGCACGTCGATGAAGAGCGTGGTGCCGGGCGCGCTCGCGGACGGCGGGACGAAGGCCATGGCGATGGGATGCCCGAGGGTCGGGCTGAGCGCGCCGCTGGTGATCTCGCCGACCGGCGTCTCCGCGTCGGTCGCGTCGAACACCGCGTAGCCGGCACGACCCGCGCGCCGGCCCTCGCAGGCGAGGCCGACGAGCACGGGAGCATCGGGCGTCACGACGGCCGCGAGCCCGGCCTTGCCGACGAAGTCGTCCTTGTCGACCGCGACGACGCGGCCGAGGCCGGCCTGGGCGGGAACGATGTCGCGCGAGAGCTCGTGGCCGTAGAGCGGCATCCCTGCCTCCAGGCGCAGCGTGTCGCGCGCGGCGAGGCCCGCGGGAACCAGTCCGAGCGGTTCGCCGGCGGCCAACAGGGCGTCCCAGAGCGCCGGCGCGGAGGACGCTCTGATGTACAGCTCGAACCCGTCCTCGCCGGTGTAGCCAGTGCGGCCGACGTGCATCGGCACGGGCTCCTCGCCCGGCGCTGCGAACCGCGCGTGCGCCATGCGGTAGTACTTGAGGTCGCCGAGCGCAGCCGAGAGGTCGACGATCCCGGCCGTCGCCTCGAGGATCTCCTGCGATGCCGGGCCCTGCACCGCGACGAGCGCGATGTGGTCGGTCGCGTCGTCGATGTCGACGTCGAACGACTGCGAGCGCTCTGCGAACGCCGCCGCCACGGCTGCGCGGTTACCCGCGTTCGCCACGACCATGAGGCGCTCGGGGTTGTGGCGATAGACGATGACGTCGTCGATGATCCCGCCGTCGGCATCCAGCACCAGGCTGTACTTCGCCTGGTCGTCGGTCATCGCCGACAGTCGTCCCGCGAGCGCGTAATCCAGGAACGCCCCCGCCTCCGGTCCTTCTACCAGGAACTCGGCCATATGCGAGATGTCGAAGAGGCCTGCGGCCGTGCGCACCGCGTGGTGCTCCGCAAGGTCGGAGCTGTAGCGCACCGGCATGAGCCAGCCGCCGAAGTCGGTGAAGGAGGCGCCGAGCGCCTCGTGGCGGTCATGCAAGGCAGTCGTACGGAGTTCTGTCATGAGTTCTCCCGGTCGCGGACGGGCAGACGCCGATCGACGTCTGTGAACTCCCCCTCTGTCATGGGCCTGAGAGCTTCGCCGGATGCGGGGCATCCTGCTTTCACCGTCGGCGGATCTGCGAGCTTCGCTCGAAATCGCTTTCCAGAGTCGGCCTGCCCGAACGGTACGCGGTACCTGAGAGATTGGCGGGGAGGCTTGCTCCTTCGGTGCTCGGCGATCGCGCTGCCGAGGCTCTCCCGCCCGGGTGATGGGCCGTATTGACTTGCGCAGCAAGCATAGCGGTCGTGGTGGTCAGCCGACGCAGGAACCGGTCGACACGGTGTTCGAGAGCGACGGCGCGCGCGCCGCCACCGGGTCGAGCTCGGCCATCGTCATCGCGTAGCCGAGGTTCTCGTCGTTCTCCGCGCGGGCGAAGACCACACCGGCCACGGCTCCGTCGTCGGTGAGCAGCGGACCGCCCGAGTTGCCGGGCCGCACAACGGCATCGAGGGCGTAGATCTCCCGCGGGTTCCACGACCCGTCGTAGACGTCGGGCACGTTCGCGGTGCCCACCGACTCCACACCGGCCGGGACCATCGTGAACGGGCCGCCGTAGGGATAGCCCTGCACCGCGGCCGCGTCACCGGGCGCGAGCGTCGGCGAGAACGGGAGGACGTCGGCACCCAGGTCGTCCACCGCGATCACCGCGAGGTCGTCGACCGGATCGAAGTACACGACGCGTCCCTCGCGTGCCGCCACGCCCGGCAGCTCGACGATCGGGGTGTCGACGCCGGCGACGACGTGGGCGTTCGTGACGACACGGTCCTCCGCGATGACGAATCCGCTCCCGGCCGATCCGCGCCCGCAGGCGTACGCGTTGCCCGACACGCGGGCGACGGATGCCGCGGCCCGCTGCAGCTCCGGATCGTCCAGGGCCACCGGGGGCGCGGGATCCACCGTCGCGGGGCCGAGCAGCTGGCCGAGGCCCGGCAGGCTGTCCTCCAATACCGCGCCGCGCAGCTGTGCCAGCGCCGCGGCGACCGGGTCGGGCGTGGCCGCCTCGATCCCGCGCAGGATGCCGGACGAGGCGACGGCGGACGACACGATCGGGATGCCGGCGACGGCGATCGCCGGGGCGACGAACGCGAGGGCGAGGATCGCGGCGAGCACGGAGGCGATGCCGCCGAGGAAGCGCTCGATGCCGCGGAGCTTGAGCCGGTCCGCGCCGGAGCGCAGCGCCGAGCCGATGGCGGCGCCGATCGCGGCGCCGGCGAAGACGAGTCCGATCGCGCTGGCGATCACGGCGGGGCCGCGCCAGACGGGCGAGGGCACCCATGTGCTCACCAGCGGCGTCAGCCAGTAGGCCGCGAACGCGCCCGCGGCGAGCCCGGCGAGCGTGCCGATGCTGGCGAAGAAGCCGCGCTGGACACCGCCGATGCAGGCGGCCACGAGGAGGAGGACGATCAGCACGTCGACGACGATCATCCCCACTCCTTCCGCCGCCAGGACCCGTCTCGACAGGCTACGCACCCTGCCTGGGAGAACGACCCCGACCCCCGTTCCCCGGCGTGTCGGGGAAGCGGAGGTGGAGCGATGCGTCAGGGCCGCGTCGCCGCCAGCTCCCGGCGCACCTCGTCGCGCAGCATCCCCTGGTTCTCGGGGTCGGGAGCGGCACCCAGCAGCGTCCGCGTGTAGTCGTGCTGCGGGTCGAGGATGACCGTATCGGCGGGCCCGCGCTCGACGATGTCACCGCGATACATCACCAGGATGTCGTCGGAGAAGTGCCGGGCGGTCGCGAGGTCGTGGGTGATGTAGAGCACGCCCAGATGGTCCTCGCGCTGCAACTGCGCGAGCAGGTTGAGCACGCCGAGACGGATCGACACGTCGAGCATCGAGACCGGCTCGTCGGCGATGATGAACTGCGCCCCGGGCGCGAGCGCCCTCGCGATCGCGACGCGCTGGCGCTGACCGCCCGACAGCTCGTGCGGGCGGCGCTCGGCCATCTTGTCGGTCGGTGTGAGGCGCACGCGGTCGAGCAGCTCGAGCACGCGCCGGCGCACCTCCGCCTTGCCCATCCCGGGATTGTGGATGCGCAGCGGGCGCTCCAGGTGATGCTCGATCGAGTGGAACGGGTTCAGCGACGCGAACGGGTCCTGGAACACCATCTGCACGTCGCCGCGGTAGGCCGCGACCTCGCGGCTGCGGTTGCCGGCCGGCTTGCCGTCCAGCAGGATCTGCCCGCTCGTCGGAGTCTCGAGGCGGGCGAGCATCTTCGCGATGGTGGACTTGCCCGAACCGGACTCCCCCACCAGCGCGATCGTGCGGCCTGCCTCGAGCGTGAACGAGACGTCCTTCACCGCGTGCAGGGTGGAGAAGCTCAGTCCGCTGCGGAGCCGGAAGTCCTTGACGAGGTTGCGGGCCTCGAGAGTGCGCTGTCCGCGCGCGGTGGCTGGCTGGGCGCTCATGCGGCTCCTCCTTCGAGCGGGACGGCGCCCGCGGCCGAGCCCAGCGTCGCCGAGACCGGCTGCGTGCCGGTGCGCACGAAGTCGCCCCGGTCGCCGCGCAGGCTCGGGAAGCTCGACAGCAGCTTCTTGGTGTACTCGTGCTGCGGGTCGCGGTAGATCTCTGTGGCGGTGCCGAGCTCGACGATCCCGCCCTGCAGCATGACGGCGATTCGGTCGCTGATCTCGATCAGCATGGGCAGGTCGTGCGTGATGAAGATCACGGCGAACCCGAGCCGCTCGCGCAGGCGCATGATCTCGCGGATGATGCCGCGCTGCACCACCACATCGAGCGCGGTGGTCGGCTCGTCCATGATCATGACCTGCGGGTCGAGCGCGAGCGCCATCGCGATCATGACGCGCTGCCGCATGCCGCCCGACAGCTCGTGCGGGAAGCTCGACAGGCGCTTCGGGTCGACGCCCACGAGCTCCAGGAGCTCCTCGCTGCGCTGCTGCTTCTCGCGCTTGGACATCTCCGGTCGGTGCGTCGTGAACACGTCGAACAGCTGGGCACGGACGTTGATGACCGGGTTGAGCGAGTTCATCGCGCCCTGAAAGACCATCGACACCTTGTCCCACCGGAAGCGGCGCAGCTCCTCGTCGGCGAGCCCCACGACGTCGATGTCCTCGCCGGAGCGGTCGTGGAACACGATCTCGCCGGACGTCATCAGCGCCGGCGGCTTCAGAAGCCGGTTGACCCCGTACGCGAGGGTGGACTTGCCGCAGCCCGATTCGCCGGCGAGTCCCAGGATCTCCCCCCGGTGCAATGTGAGCGACACGTCGCGCACCGCCTTCACCGGCGGGTCGACCTCGTACTCGATCGACACGTTCCTCGCCGTGAGGACGGCATCGCGGTTCATGCCTCGACTCCGTTCGTGGTGCGGATCGACTCGACACCGCGTCCGGCGCGCTTGGCCCGGCGCACGCGCCGCGCGTTCTCCGGGGCGAGCCGGAGCTTCGGGTTGATGATCTCGTCGATCGAGAAGTTGATCAGCGACAGCCCGGCGCCGAGCAGCGCGATCATGAGGCCGGGCGGGACGAACCACCACCAGGCGCCGGTTCCGAGCGCCTGACCCGTCTGCGCGTCGTTGAGCATCGTGCCCCACGTGATCGATCCGGTGGGTCCGAGTCCGAGGTACGACAGACCGGCTTCGCCGAGGATGGCGAAGATGATCGCGAAGAGGAATTGCGCTGCCAGGAGGGGCAGCAGGTTGGGCAGGATCTCGACGCGGATGATGCGCACCGTCTTCTCCCCCGCCACGCGGCTGGCGGCGACGTAGTCGCGTGACCGCAGCGAGCGCGCCTGCGCCCGGAGGACCACCGCCGAGCCCGCCCACCCGGTGATGCCGAGCACGACGGCCACCAGCATCCAGCTCCGCCCCGGGATATAGGTGGCGATCACCATGACGAGGGGAAGGCCGGGGATGACGAGCATGATGTTGGTGAACAGCGACAGGATCTCGTCCCACCAGCCGCCCTTGTAGCCGGCGATGATGCCGAAGACGATCGACAGGACGAGCGCGATGAGGCCCGCGGTGATGCCCACCATGAGCGACCCTCGTGTGCCCCACGCGAGCTGGGCCAGGACGTCGTAGCCGAGCTTGGTCGTGCCGAGGAGGTGTTCCGGGCTCGGCGGCGACAGCGCCGGGTTGTCGGAGTCCATCGGATCCTGGCAGAACAGCGGCCCCAGGATGCCGAACAGCACGATCCCGACGACGATGAGGAGGCCGAGGGCGAGCTTGAGCGACATCCGCGGGAGCAGCTGGCGGATGCCGCGCCGAGCGGCGGATGCCTCGTCTCGGGCCGCGAAGACCTCGGCATCGACGGGCGGCGTCATGAGCGCGCCGGGAGCGACGATGGCGGGGTCGATGGTGCGGTCGGAGAGCGTCTCGGGGGCGCGCTCGAGATCGACGGTCGGCGGTTCGGTCACTTCGACCCTCTCAGACATTGTGACGCGCTCTCGGGTCGATGAATCCGTAGACGATGTCCATGATGAAGTTCGCCGCGAGCACCGCGACCGTGATCACGAGGAACACGCCCTGCATCAGCGCGTAGTCGCTGTTCTGCACGGACTGGATCATGAGCTTGCCGATCCCGGGGTAGGTGAACACCTGTTCCATCACGATGGAGCCGGCCACGACGAAGCCGAGCGAGATGCTGAAGCCCGCGATGGACGGGATCGCCGCGTTGCGCGTGGCATATGTGCGGAGGATGCGCATCGGCTTCAGTCCCTTGGCCTCGGCCGTGACGATGTAGTCCTCCGACACGGTCGACACCATCATGTTGCGCATGCCGAGCAGCCAGCCGCCGACCGAGCTCAGCACGATCGTGAGGGCCGGGAGGAACCCGTGATAGATCGCGCTGCCGATGAACTCCCAGCTCCACTCCGGGCCGTCGGGGAACGCCCACACGTCGTATCCGCCGAAGATCGGGAAGACGCCGAGCGCGACCGAGAAGATCGCGACCAGCACCAGTGCCAGCCAGAAGTACGGGATCGACTGCAGCACGGTCGTGAAGGGCACGAGGTGGTCCACCCAGGTGCCTCGCCGCCAGCCCACCCAGGCGCCGATCCCGACGCCGAGCACGAACGAGATCACGGTGGCGAGGCCCACCAGGATCACCGTCCATGGCAGGGCCGCGGCGATGAGCTCGGTCACCGGGGTCGGGTACTTCGTGACCGAGACGCCCAGGTCGCCCTGGAGCATCCGGCCCCAGTACGCGACGTACTGCTCCCACATCGACGACGAGTCGCCGCCGAGCAGGGCCTTGATGTTGCGGACGGTGGTCTCGGTGAGCTCGCCGCCCGCCCGCTGCATCTTCGCGAGGAGGATGTCGGCGGGGTCACCGGGCAGAAGCCTCGGCAGGAGGAAGTTGAGGGAGATCGTCGCCCACAGTGTCACCACGTAGAACGCGATCCGCCGCGCATAGAACTTCATTGCGGCCCGCTCCTCCGTGCCGCGGCTTCTGCCCGGTTCTGCATTACTTCACCGGCTCCAGGTGCTGGAGGACGTAGCCGGACGCGACCGAGCCCCAGGCGGGCGGGAAGGCGTACAGGTCGTCCTCGGTCGGCCAGCCCGTGAAGTCCTTCGTGTTGAAGAACGTCTGGGTGGCGTTGATGACCAGCGGGATGTAGGGCAGGTCGCGCACGATCTCGGCCTGCACAGCGGCGTACGCCTCCTGCTTGACGGCCTCGTCATTCGTGGCGGCGGCCGCGGCGACGGCCTCGTTCACGATCGCGTTGTCGTAGCGGCTGAAGTTCCAGCGACCGGCGGGAACCTCCTGACCGACCTGCGACGTCGACTCACCGATGAACCAGTCCTTATAGATCTGGAAGGGGTCGGCGACCGAGGTGCCGATGACGCCACCCATGATGAGCTGGTACTGACCGGTCTGGCGGGCGTCCGAGAACTCCTGCCACTGCACCGTCGAGGCGTTGACCTTGATGCCGGCCTCGGCAGCCTGCTCAGAGATGAGCTTCGCGGCGTCGTTGTAGTCGGTCCAGCCGTCGACCGAGACGAGGCTCAGCTCGAGCGGGGCGCCGTCCTTCGCGTAGAAGCCGTCGCCGCCCTTCGCGTAGCCGGCGGCCTCGAGGATCTCACCGGCGGCCGCCGCGTCGGGCGACTGCGGGCTGACCTCGTTCGCCGGGTCGGCGACCCACTTCTGGTCACGCGGCAGCAGCGCGAAGGTGGGCGAGATGTCGCCGGTCAGGCCGACGAACGCCTTCTCCTTGATCGTGCCGCGGTCGATCGCGACGTTGAGCGCCTGGCGGACGGCCACGTCGGTCTGCGGACCGGTGCAGCCGAGGTCCGCGTTGGAGCAGGTGTACAGCACCGTCGGGTCCTGCGGCGTGTTCAGCATGCTGATCACGCCGTTGGAGGTCACCGAGTCGGGGTTCGGCACGAACATCCCGGTCCAGTCGAGCTCGCCGGCGGTGAGCAGGTCCTGCGCCGACTGGTTCGCGTCGATGCCGATGTACTGCACCTTCTTGATCGCGGGCACGCCCTCGTCGCGGAACTCGTCGTTCGCGACGACGGTGTAAGAGGCATCCGTCACCTTGTCGACGACGTACGGACCGGTGCCGACCGGCTCCTCGTCGGTGAAGGTGGTGTAGTCCTCGACCTCCGACCAGATGTGCTCGGGCAGCATCCAGGTGGTCCCGAGGATCTGGAACTCGTTGGTGAACTGGGGCGTCTCGTAGGTGAGCACGACGGTCGTGTCGTCGGTCGCCTCGGCCGAGACGAGACCGTCGCGGTGGTTCGGCTCGTAGTTGAACGTGAACGCGGCGTCGTCGGCGGTGAAGTCCTCGCCGTCGTTCCACTTCACGCCGTCCTTGAGCTTCACCGTGATGACGGTGCCGTCCTCGTTGTACTCGAAGCTCTCGCCGAGCATCGGTGCAGGCGCCTCGTCGGCCGTCTTGTTGTAGAAGAACAGCGGCTCGTAGATCGGACCGAGTGCGGCGTGCAGCACGCTCGGCGAGAAGGGGTTGAAGTTGGCCTCGATGGGAGTCTGGCTGCCGGCCCAGACCCTGAGGGTGCGTCCTTCGGAATCACCGCTGTCGTCGCCGCCACCACCGGCGCAGCCCGACAGGCCGATGCCGAGGATAGCTGTCCCGGCTACGGCGATGAGCGCCGCTCGGCGCTTCGCGTTTCGAATCATCGTTGGTTCTTTCTCTCGTGCGGCATTGCAGGGAGGAGTGCGAGGGCACCCGGGGCATTCATTAAGTACTGAGCCCTAACAAATGTTTGAACGTAAACCTAACAAACATTCCCGCCGCTCCGCATCCCTCCGAGCCCGTCGGCGCGTCACGTCTTCGCAACGGTTCACGCGAAGGTCGAGTCGCACGCGTCGATTACGGTCCTGGTTTGGCTTCTGGTCGTCATGACACTATGATCGATTCCGACAGTTAGAGTCACTATGACCAGAACAGCTCCTGACGCCCTCTCCCCCGCCGACGCGATCCGCGTGGCGGTGTCGACCGTGATCTTCACGCTGCGCCGCCTGCCCGGCAGCGACGCGGTCCAGGTCGTGCTCCCGCTCGTGCGCCGCACGCGGGATCCGCACGAGGGGCAGTGGGCGCTTCCGGGCGGCTGGCTCGACGCGACAGAGGGGCTCGCCGCTGCGGCGTCCCGCACCCTCGGCGAGACGACCGGACTCGCGCCGAGCTATCTCGAGCAGCTGTACGCGTTCGGCGCCGTCGATCGCTCCCCCACCCGCGTCGTCTCGATCGTGTACTGGGCGCTGCTGCGCGGGGACGAGATCACCGACAGCACCGTCGAGAACGTCTCGTGGTTCGACGCCGCGTCACTGCCCTCGCTCGCCTTCGATCACAACGAGATCGTCGAGTACGCGCTGTGGCGCCTGCGCAACAAGGTCGGCTACAGCCGCATCGCACACGGCCTCCTCGCCGACGAGTTCACGCTGGCGGATCTGCGAGAGGTGTACGAGGCGATCCTCGGCCGGCGGCTGGACCCGGCGAACTTCCGCCGCCAGGTGGAGAACTCCGGCACCCTCATCCCCACCGACCGCTTCCGCACCGGCAGCCACCGCCCGGCGCGCCTGTACCGCTACAACCAGGATGTCGAGCTCGCCGACCGCGGCCCGCTCGACGCCCGCGACTGACCCCACCCGAACGGAGCGCCCGACATGCCTGCCGTCAGCATCACCCTCAACCCTCGACCCGAGCTCGATGCCTCCGTCGATCACGCGATCCAGGCGATCATCGCGGGCGCGTCGACCGGCGAGACCTGCAACACCGATCTCGCCGCCGGCCCGTGGGACTTCGACACGCGCCCCGGCTACGGTCCGGGCTCGTCGATGGGCGACGTCATCCCCACGGGATCCCCGCGCCAGGGCGAGCTGCCCCGCGCATACCGCGAGGCGTCCGAGCCGGAGCTCGCCGAACGCATCCGCATCGCCAAGGCCACCCTCGGCGACCGGGTCGTGGTGCTCGGCCACTTCTACCAGCGCGAAGAGGTCGTCGTGCACGCCGACTACGTGGGTGACTCGTTCCAGCTCGCGAACGCGGCGCTGGAGCACCCGGATGCCGAGGCCATCGTGTTCTGCGGCGTCCACTTCATGGCCGAGACCGCCGATCTGCTGTCGCGCCCCGAGCAGGCCGTGATCCTGCCGAACCTCGCCGCCGGCTGCTCGATGGCCGACATGGCAGACATCGACCAGGTCGAGGACTGCTGGGAGCAGCTCGCCGAGGTGTACGGCGACATGGATGCCGTGGACGCGGACGGCCTCATGCCCGTCATCCCGGTCACCTACATGAACTCCTCTGCCGCGATCAAGGGCTTCGTCGGCCGGCACGGCGGCATCGTCTGCACGTCGTCCAACGCGCGGACCGTGCTCGAGTGGGCGTTCCAGCGCGGCCGCCGCGTGCTCTTCTTCCCCGACCAGCACCTCGGCCGCAACACCGCGAAGGCGATGGGCGTGCCGCTCGAGCAGATGCCGATGTGGAATCCGCGCAAGCCGCTGGGCGGGGCATCCGTCGACGCCATCGAGGACGCTCGCGTCATCCTGTGGCACGGCTTCTGCTCGGTGCACCGCCGCTTCTCGGTCGAGCAGATCGAGAAGGCGCGGGCCGAGCACCCCGGCGTGCGGGTCATCGTGCACCCCGAGTGCCCGATGGACGTCGTGGACGCCGCCGACGAGTCCGGTTCGACCGACTACATCCGCAAGGCGATCGAAGCGGCCACCGAGCCCAGCGTGTTCGCGATCGGCACCGAGGTGAACCTCGTGCAGCGCCTCGCGGCCGAGCACCCGCAGCACGAGATCTTCTGCCTCGACCCGGTGGTGTGCCCGTGCTCGACGATGTACCGCATCCACCCGGGGTACCTCGCGTGGGTGCTCGAGGGGCTCGTCGACGGCGAGGTGCGCAACCGCATCACCGTGCCGCAGGACGTCGCCGACCCGGCGCGCCTGGCACTGGAGCGGATGCTGGCGGCCAAGCCCCCGGCAGCGCCCGCGGCCGCCTGGGAGAACGCGTCATGACCGTGCCCGCGGCAGAGCCCCGCGCGATCGTCGTCGGCTCGGGAATCGCCGGACTGCTGACCGCGCTGCACGCCGTCGAGCACGGCTGCCGCGTGACGCTCGTCACCAAAGACGTGCTCGAGCACGCCAACACCCGCTACGCGCAGGGCGGGATCGCCGGCGTCATGTTCGACGACGACCGGGTCGAGGACCACGTGCGCGACACGCTCGTGGCAGGCGCCGGGCTCAGCGACGCCGACGCCGTGCGGGTGCTCGTCGACGAGGGCCCGGCCCGCATCCGCGAGCTCATCGCGCTCGGCGTCGCGTTCGACCGCGACGCCGCCGGCGGGTTCGTGAAGGGCCTCGAGGCCGCGCACTCGTATCCGCGCATCCTGCACGCGGGCGGCGACGCCACCGGCACGGCGATCGAGAAGGCGCTGGTCGCCGGGCTGCGCGCGAGCGACGTGACCGTGATCGAGCACGCCTTCCTGGTGGGCCTCGTGCTCGACGACGTCGCCGCGCCCGCCGCGGGGGCTCGACGGGTCACCGGGGTGGAGCTGCTCATCGGTGAGACGGATGCCGCCCCCGGCCGCCGCGCGACGCTCCACGCGGACGCGGTCGTGCTGGCGACGGGCGGCGCCGGCGAGCTGTACGCGCACTCGACCAACCCCGAGGTGGCGACGGGCGACGGCATCGCCGCGGCGATCCGCGCGGGAGCCGAGGTCGCCGACCTCGAGTTCTTCCAGTTCCATCCGACGGTTCTGGCCGTGGGCGAGTCGTTCCTGGTGTCGGAGGCCGTGCGCGGCGAGGGTGCGACGCTGGTCGACGAGCACGGGCGCCGGTTCGTCTTCGACGCCCACCCCGACGGCGAGCTGGCGCCTCGCGACGTCGTCGCCCGGGCGATCGCAGGGCAGATGGAGGCGCAGGGCGGACGCCCGGTGCTCCTCGACGCGACGCACATCCACTCCTCGGACGCCGGCGAGCGCGCGGCGTTCCTCGCGCGGCGCTTCCCGACGATCGATCGCGCCGTGCGCGAGCGGGGTCTCGACTGGGCGCGCGAGCCGATCCCGGTGACGCCGGCCGCCCACTATCTGATGGGCGGCATCGCCACCGACCTGTTCGGCCGCACGTCCCTGCCGGGTCTCTACGCCGTGGGCGAGGTCGCCCGCACCGGCGTGCACGGGGCGAACCGCCTCGCGTCGAACTCGCTGCTCGAGGGCGCGGTGTTCGGCGCGCGTGCCGGCGACGTGATCGCCGCCGACGCGGCGTCCGCGACGTGGAGCGGCCCGAGGCGTGTCGTCTCGTCGCCGCGCTCCTCGCTCGACGACGGGGACGCCACCCCGTTCGACGCGCGCAGCGAGACCATCGGCGCTCGCTCTGCCGCGGCGCCGTTCACACGGCGAGCGCTGCAGCAGCTCATGTGGGAGCACGCCGGCCTTGTGCGCGACGAGGAGGGACTCGGGGACGCGGCATCCCTCATCGCCCACTGGCGCGCGCAACTGCGCACCCCGGTCGCCGAGCACGACTTCGAGGACGAGAACCTGCTGCTCCTCGCCACGCAGGTCGTCGCCGCGGCCCGCGCCCGCCGGGAGTCCGTCGGTGCCCACTTCCGCTCCGACGACCCTGCGGCCGCAACTCCGCGGGATCCGCACGCGGCAGCGGTCACGGCCGCTCCCGTCACGTCGGTCGCCGCGCTTCGCAGGATTTCGGCATTTCCGGTCGCCGAGGAGGCGGTCGCATGCTGACCCGGGCGATCATCGACCGCACGGTCGCGGCCGCGCTCGAAGAGGACGCGCCGTGGGGCGACCTCACGAGCGAGGCGCTCATCCCCGAGAACGCGGTCGCCCGCGCCGACCTGGTGGCGCGGGAACGCGGCGTGTTCTCGGGGGGCGAGGTGTTCGAGGCCGCGTTCCGCCTGACCGATCCCGCCATTGACGTCCAGCTCGTCGTCGAGGACGGCGAGTGGTTCGAGCCGGGCGCGGTGCTCGCGGTCGTGACCGGAGCCGCCCGCGGAGTGCTCACGGCCGAGCGCATCGGGCTCAACTTCGTCCAGCGGATGTCGGGCATCGCGACGCTCACCGGCACCTATGTCGGCGAGGTGGCCCACACCGGCGCCCGCATCGCAGACACGCGCAAGACGACACCGGGCCTGCGCGCCTTCGAGCGCAAGGCCGTGCGCGACGGCGGCGGTCGCAACCACCGTCACTCGCTGTCGGACGCCGTCATGGCGAAGGACAACCACCTGGCGGTGCTGGCCCAGAAGGGCGTCTCGCCGACGGCGGCGCTGCTCGCCGCGAAGGACCTCCTCCCCCACACCACGCACATCGAGGTCGAGGTCGACCGGCTCGAGCAGATCGAGCCCGTGCTCGCCGCTGGGATCGGCACGATCATGCTCGACAACTTCTCGCTGGACGACCTGCGCGCCGGCGTCGCCCAGGTCGCGGGTCGCGCGACGGTCGAAGCGTCGGGCGGCGTGTCGCTCGAAACGGTGCGCGCCATCGCCGAGACGGGCGTCGACGTGATCTCGGTCGGCGCCCTGACCCACTCCGCCCGCGCGCTCGATCTGGGGCTCGACGTGCGGATCGACGCCCCCTGAACCACGAGACCGGCACCCGATGAGCATGCTCTACCTCGACAATGCGGCCACGACCCCGGTGCGCCCGGAGGTGCTCGAGGCGATGATGCCCTATCTCACCCGCTGGTACGGCAACCCGTCGAGCCACCACACCGTGGGCGAGGCGGCCGCCGATGCGCTGGCCGACGCCCGCGCGCGCGTCGCCCGGGTGCTCGGCCTCCGCGCCGGCGACATCGTCTTCACGTCCGGTGGCACCGAGGCCAACAACCTCGCGATCAAGGGCATCTCCATCGCGGCCGCCCTGCGCCGCGACGGTGCGACGGGCGCCGTGCGCCCCGCGCACGTGGTCACGACTCCGATCGAGCACGAGTCGGTGCTCGAGTCGGTCGCGTACCTCGAGAGGGTGCACGGCTTCGCGGCGACGTACGCGCCCGTCGACGAGCACGGCCGGGTGTCGGCGGATGCCCTGGCGCAGAGCCTGCGCGACGACACGGTTCTCGTGAGCCTCGGGTACGCCAACAACGAGGTCGGGACGGTCCAGGATGCCGCGGGCCTCGCGTCCGCCCTCCGCGAGCGACGGGTGCCGCTGCACCTCGACGCCGTGCAGGCGGCCGGATGGCTGACGCTGTCGGCGGCGGAGCTCGGCTACGACGCGATATCCCTCGCCGGCCACAAGCTCGGCGCGCCGAAGGGCACCGGGGTGCTCGGCATCCGCGGCCGGATCCCGCTCGAGCCGCTGCTGCACGGCGGCGGCCAGGAGCGCGGCCGGCGCAGTGGCACGGAGGACGTCGCCGGCGCTGTCGGGTTCGCCGCCGCGCTGGAGCTCGCCGAAGCGGAGCGCGTCGAGGCATCGGCCCGCGTCGGCGCGATCCGCGACCGCTTCATCGCACGCGTGCTCGAGCTCGTGCCGTCCGCGCGGCTTACCGGCGACCCCGTGCACCGGCTCGCCGGCACCGCGAGCTTCACCTTCGCCGGCACCAGCGGAGAGGCCGTCCTGCTCGAGCTGGAGCGGCGGGGCGTCGTCTCGTCCAGCGGTTCCGCGTGCGCGGCGGGCAGCGACGAGCCGTCGCACGTGCTCCTCGCGATGGGCATCGCGCCCGAGCTCGCGCAGACCGCCGTGCGGTTCACGTTCCCCCGCTGGCTGAACGCACCGCTGGACGCCGTCGCCGACGCGGTCGAGGCATCCGTCGCCGCGGTGGCCGGCCCGTGACCTGGTCGCCCGCGAGGCTGGTTCGACGGCCTCCGAGCCGGCCTGAGAGAGGAGATGCCTGGAGTTGCGCCACCGACCCAGCAGACACCATCCCTCACACCCCATTGAACTTCCGGTTCACACACACGATGCAGGCTGGGTGAACCGGAAGTTCAATGGCGAAATGCAGAGGGTCCGACGGCCCTCGAACCGCCGCATCCCTCCGCACCCCGCGGCGCGAATGCCCGCACGACGGGTCCCGGTGCCCCCGGGCGACCGTAGGATCAGGACGTGACCCCCGCCGTGACCGTGATCGTGCCCGGCTACGACGTGGCGGCCTACGCCGGCGAGGCGCTGGACTCGCTGCGTGCCCAGACGCGGACCGACTGGACGGCGATCCTCGTCGACGACGCGTCGACCGATGAGACCGGCGCCCTGTTCGACGCCGCGGCCGCGGACGACGACCGGTTCCGCGTGGTGCACCACCCGGCGCAGCGCGGCCTCGGCGCCGCGCGCAACAGCGGGCTCGAGCTGGTGCGCACGCCGTTCGTCGGCTTCCTCGACGCCGACGACCGCCTGACGCCTCGTGCGCTCGAGCGGCTCGTCGGCACCCTCACCGCCAGCGGCAGCGACTTCGCGCTCGGTGCGTACGTGCGGCTGCGCCCCGACACCGCGGGGTCCTACACCGCCGGCATCGTGCAGCCGTGGGTCGCGGCCGCCACCGACCCGACGCGTCTCGGGACGACGCTCGACGAGCACCCCGAGGCATCCGGCAACATCGTGGCGTGGTCGAAGGTGAGCCGCACCGACCTCTGGCACCGCACCGGGCTGCGGTTCCCCGTCGGCAAGGCCTACGAGGACCAGGTCGTCGCGCAGCAGATGTACACGCGTGCGCGCGCCTTCGACGTCATCCCCGACGTCGTCGTCGAGTGGCGCGAGCGGGCGGACGGCTCGTCCATCACGCAGCACAAGGGCGAGCTGCCGGTGCTCCGCGACTACCTCGACGCACTGACGGGTGGCATCGCGGTGCTGGATGCCGCCGGCCAGACGCGGGCGGCGGCATCCCGTGTGCGGCTCATTCTCACGATGGATCTGCCGCCCCTCGTCGACCTGGCGCGCGACCACGTCGACGACGCCTATCGGCGCGACCTCGGCGCCTTCGCGCGCGCGCTCTGGGCGCGCACGGACGGTGCGGAACTGCCGCAACCGGCCGCGACCGCCGTCGCCGCAGCCCGTCTGTGGTGACCTCGGCCTGAGGACCCGGCCTCAGTCCTCCGGCCAGTCCGCGTCGCGGATGACGGCCCGGCCGGACGCGAGCACCTCGTCGGGCGTGACCACGGCGAGGTCCGGAGCGATGTCGGCCCGGCGGTCGGGGTGGTCCGCCGGCGGCTCGGCGTCCTCCGCCTCGAGGATCTTGGTCGTCGCGAGCTGTTGCGCCGCGAGTTCGGTGTAGAGCCCGCCGGCGGCGAGCAGCGACGCATGCGTGCCCGACTCGACGATGCGCCCCGCCTCGACCACGTGGATCACGTCGGCGGCGATCACCGTCGACAGCCTGTGGGCGATCGACAGCGTGGTGCGGCCGCGGGCCGCGGCGTCGAGCGCCTCCTGCACGACGCGCTCCGACACGGTGTCGAGCGCCGACGTGGCCTCGTCGAGGAGCAGCACGGGCGGATCCTTCAGCAGCACGCGCGCGATGGCGATGCGCTGCTTCTCGCCGCCCGACAGCCGGTAGCCGCGCTCGCCGACGACCGTGTCGTAGCCGTTCTCGAATCGCTCGATGACGTGATGGATGTTGGCCGCGCGGCAGGCCGCCTCGAGCTCGGCATCCGTCGCGTCCGGCTTCGCGTAGCGGAGGTTCTCGCGGATGGTGGCATGGAACAGGTAGGTCTCCTGCGACACGATGCCCACATTGTCGACGATCGACTCCTGCTGGAGGCGGCGCACGTCCTCTCCGGCGAAGAGCACGGACCCGCCGGATGCCTCGTACAGGCGCGGCGTCAGATAGAGCACGGTCGTCTTGCCGGCGCCCGACGGGCCCACGAAGGCGACGTGCTGGCCGGGCTCCGCCACGAAGGAGACGCCGCGCAGCGTCGCGCGGCTGTCGGCGGCGGCATCCGGGTAGCGGAACACGACGTCGCGGAACTCGATGCGGCCGAGCGGGCCCGGCGCGTCCGCGACGTCGATGGCGTCGGGATCGTCGCGGATCGCCGGCACCAGGTCGAGGTACTCGAAGATGCGCGCGAACAGCGCCGACGAGGTCTGCAGGTCGAGCGAGACGCGCATCAGGCCCATGAGCGGCATGAGCAGCCGCGCCTGCACGGTGGTGAACGCGACGATCGTGCCGGCGGTGATGGCATCGCTGCCGCCGCCGATCAGATACCCCGAGACGAGGTAGATGATCGCGGGGACGCTCGCCATGATGACCTGCACGACCGCGAAGAAGCCCTGGCCGCTCATCGCGCGCCGCACCTGCAGGCGCACCTGGTTGAGGTTCTCGTCGGCGTAGCGCGTCGCCTCGGTGCGCTGCCGGTTGAACGACTTCGACAGCAGGATGCCCGAGACGCTCAGGGTCTCCTGCGTGATCGCCGTCAGCTCCGACAGCGACTCCTGCGTCTCGCCGGCGATGCGCGCCCGCACCTGGCCGACGCGGCGCTGCACGAGCACCAGGAAGGGCATGAGGACGACGGCGATGATGGTCAGCCGCCAGTCGATGAGGATCATGGCGACGAGCGAGGCGACGACCGTGACGGTGTTGCCGAGGATGCTCGTCACGGTGTTCGTCAGCACGCCGGAGACGCCGCCCACGTCGTTCTGCAGGCGCGACTGGATGACGCCGGTCTTGGTGCGGGTGAAGAAGCCGAGCTCCATCGACTGCAGGTGGTCGAACAGCGTCACGCGCAGATCGCCCGTAACGCGGTTGCCGACGGTGGACGTGAGCCAGGTCTGGACCACCCCGAGCCCCGCCGAGAGCAGGAACAGCGCGATCATGGCGACCACGAGCTTCCACAGCAGCCCGAGGTCGGGCGCCGATCCGTCCAGCGGGAACAGCGCGTCGTCGAACACCCGCTGCACCAGCAGCGGCGGGATGACGGCGATGCCCGCCCCCGCGACGACCAGGAAGCCGGTGATCACGATCGACCACTTGTACGGCCGGAAGAGCCCGACGACCCGCTTGCCCAGATCGGGGATCTCCGGCGCCTCGGCGTTCGCCCGCCGCTGCGCGTCGGTGTCGACCGGCCGGAAGCCGGGGTGCCCGCCCCCGCCTCCGCC
>NZ_JBJDRL010000066.1:0-21889 GCF_044987475.1 Microbacterium sp. ZW CA_36 | reverse complement strand
GCGCCAGCAGAGCCTCCACGTGGTCGGTCCAGTCGTCGGCGTCCGGTGGATGGAAGTAGTTCTCGTCGAGCCATTCCGGATCCGGATGCCGGAACCGGCGCGCGACGACGTCCTCCTCGCTCGCGAGCAGGTCGGCGTCGGCGAGCGTCTCGTTGATCAGCTGCGGCGAGACGCCGTACGTGTCGAGGGCGATGACGGGGATGCCGCGCGCGATCGCCTCGATCGCGGCGGTCGAGCTGACGGTGACGAGGCCCTCCGCGGTCGCGAGGGCCTTACGCATCGGGGCCGTCGAGGTGACGAGATTCGGCGGCAGCGGACCGAGGGCGGCGAGCAGCTCGGGGTAGCCGTCCTGCTCGACGTGCGTCTGATGCTCACCGGTCGCGGCCCGCAGCTTCAGCACCACCCGCCGCGACGGGTCGGCCTCGGCCGCACGCACGAGCATCCGGGCGATCCCCAGACGCTCAGCGCGTTCGGCGGGCACCTTGGCCTGCGCGGCGAAGACGAGATCGCCGCCTGCTCCCCTGCTCGCACCGGTGGCCGACCCCGACACGCGCGCGCCGCGGGCGAACGGCAGCGTGGCGAGGGCGTAGCGGTGCGCGTACCCGGTGCGCACCGACAGCGCGCCGAACTCCCGCACCTCGCGCCGTGAGTGCACCACGAAGAGGTCGCACTGCAGCCGGTAGACGACGGCCCGGCGCGTGGCCGGGATCGAGATCCCCGGGAGACCCGTCACGACGACCGGTCGCTGCGGCAGCGCCGCGATCTCACGGGCCAGCACACGCACCAGCGGACCGCGCCCTCCCAGTACGACCACGTCTGCCCCCAGCTCGGCGAGACGAGCGCCCAGCCGGCCGTACGAGACGCGCTCCACGCGCTCGCGCGGAAGGCGGCTGCCGCTGAGGGCCGAGGCGAGCTGCCCGTCGCTGACGACCAGGGGCGTCTCGAGCACCAGCAGCGCGGCATCCCATCGCTTCGCGACGCCGCCGAGGAGCGCCGCCGCCCACTTCACGTAGGAGTCGGTGTCGGCGATCGCGACGACGCGTGGCCTGCCGTCGCCCGGCGCGTGCGGACTCACGCGGGGACGCGGCGCAGCTTCGCCATGGGCGCGAGCTCACCGGGGTAGACACGCTTGACGCCGTCGCCGAGCGCTGCCTCGATGACGCGGATGTCGCGCACCAGGTGCTGCAGGCCCGCCGGCTCGAGCGACGCCGCATGGTCGGAGCCCCACATCGTGCGGTCGAGGGTGATGTGCCGCTCGACCGCGACCGCGCCCAGCGCGACCGCGGCGAGCGAGATCTGAAGCCCGCGCTCGTGTCCCGAATAGCCGACGGGTACACCCGGGTAGCGATCGCGCAGGGCCGGGATCATGCGGATGTTCGCCTCTTCGGGCTCCATCGGATAGGTCGAGGTCGCGTGCATGAGTACGAGGCGGTCGGTGCCGAGCACCTCTATCGCCGCGTCGATCTGCTCGCTCGTCGACATGCCGGTCGACAGGATGACGGGCTTGCCGGTGTCGCGCAGCGCCTGGAGCAGCTCCACGTCGGTGAGCGACGCCGAGGCCACCTTGTGCGCGACGACGCCCAGGTCTTCGAGGAAGGCGACGCTCGGCACGTCCCACGGCGACGCGAACCACTCGAGGCCGCGCAGCAGCGCATGGTCCGAGATCTCGATGTACTGCTCGCGGTCGAACTCGACGCGGCGACGGTACTCGAGGTACGTCATCCGACCCCACGGCGTGTCGCGCGGGATGTCGCGCATGTGCTCGGGGGTGGCGATCTCCGGCGTGCGCTTCTGGAACTTCACGGCGTCCGCGCCGGCATCGGCGGCGACATCGATGAGCCGCTTGGCGAGTTCGACGTCGCCGTTGTGGTTGAGACCGATCTCGGCGATGACGTAGGCGGGACGCCCGCCTCCGACGACGCGGGATCCGATGGTGACGGTCATGAGGCCTCCAGTGGTGCAGTGGGGTGATCGGATGCTTCGCCTCGCCCGGCCGGGCCTGCGGCCGCACGAAGGACGGACCCGGCGGTCGAGGACGCGCCCGCGAGCACGCGCTCGGCGAGATCGCGCACGGCGCCGTCGCCGCCCCGGCGGTCGAGGACGACGCGCGCGGCGGAGAGGACGAGGGGGTGGGCGTCGGGCACCGCCACCGGCCACCCGACGAGCTCGAGGCAGGCGAGGTCGTTGACGTCGTTGCCGAGGTACGCGATCCGCGACAGCGCGATGCGCTGGTCGTCGGCCCACTCACGCAGCACGGCCGCCTTGTCGGCCGCGGCCTGGCGCACCTCGACGCCGAGCTTGCGCGCGCGGGCCGCGACGACGGGATTCGCCTCGGTGGACAGGATCAGGACGGGGATGCCGGCGGCACGCAGCAACGAGACGCCCATGCCGTCCGATCGGCTCACGGTCACCGATTCGAGGCCGTTCTGGTCGACGCGCACGGTGTCGTCGGTATGGACCCCGTCGAAATCCGTCACGACGGCGTCGACCGAGATCGCCCGATCGCCCCGGGCGTTCCGGTCGACGACGGCTGCGAGCCGCCGCGCGAGCTCCAGCTCGTGGACGGTGTCGATCTCGATCGCTGTGCGCGGGTCGACCTCGGCGATGCCGACGCTGCCGAAGAACCGGTGCTGGGCCACCCGGAAGCCCGCGGCGCGCACCACGTAGAACCCGCCGGTCTCGAGGTAGTGGGGTTCCCGATCCTGCCGGCGCGGCCGCACGTCGATCTCGTGGTTGACCGGCTCGGCCGCGTCGCCGATGCCCTTCTCCCACAGGAAGCCGTAGGTCTCGACCGCCGAGAACACGCTGTCGCGACGCCGCGATCGCACGAGCTGCACGGCCGCGGTGAGCGCCTCGACGTCGATGAACGGCGAGGTGGCCTGCAGGAACGCGACCACGCCCACGTCGACCTTGCGCTCCTCGAGGGTGTCGAGGGCGTGGAGCAGGGCCGTCTCGCTCCGCGCCTCGTCGCCCGACAGGTCGACGGGCCGCTCGACGATCTCGGCGCCCCATTCCGCGGCGACCGCGGCGATGTCGGCGTCGTCGGTCGTCACGACGACCCGGTCGATCGCCGGGCACCTCCGCGCCGCCTCGACCGCGCGCGCCACGAGCGGCACGCCGCCGACGCGCTGCAGGTTCTTTCGCGGGATGCCCTTCGAGCCGCCGCGCGCGGGGATGATCGCCACCGTCTCGCTCATGCGGCTGCCGTCCGCGCTGAGCGGCGCGCGCGTCCGCTGCGTCCGATCACATCGGTGAACACCGTCGACCCGGTTCCCGCGAGCACGAGGGGAAGCGTCGTGGTCGTGCTCGACGGCAGCGTGTGCACGTCGAGCGGCTGCCGGGCTCCGGCCAGCACGAGCTCCACCGGCAGTCCGGTCTGATGGATACGCAGCTCGGGCACCGTCGCGACGGCGTCGAGCTGCTCGGGCGACTCCCTGCGGTGCGGGAGGTACACGGCGCCGCCGGCCGCGGCATCCCGCACCCACCGCACGTAGTCGATCAGCATCATGCGTCCGTCGACCGGGAGCGCACTGCCGAGCACGATGCGGCGGCCGAGCGCCGGTGCGGCGGGCGCGGCGGCCCGCGTCCACGAGAAGTCATGGCGCCGGATGCCGAATCCGCGGTCGGCGAGGGCGTCGAGGCGATCCTCGCCGAGGTCGAACGCCGTGAACATGCCGGCGCGTCGCGATACCGCCCGGCGATGCACGAGCTCGGCGGCGAACGGGGCGACGGCGGTGGTGAGCCCCCGCTCTGCGACGTTCGGACGCGCGTAGGGACGGCGGCCCAGCAGGGCGTCAGCGTAGGCGATGGCGTACGCGCCGTCGTCGAGGAACGTGATGCGGTGCGGGCGGAGCACGGCGGCGGCGAGCCGGAACTGCCCCGAGAAGCCGTCGCCGACGAGCCAGTGGCGGTGACGGGGGAGCAGGCTCCACGGGATGCCGAGGTACGGCGCCAGCTCGCCGAAACGTGCGCCGCGCGCGAGCAGCTCGTCCGCGGTGGCGGAGATCTGCGGGGTCAGCCGTCCGGCGACGGGCACGGTCGTGCGGTGCGACGCAGCCCACTCGGCGGCGCCGATCAGCTGCAGGGGCGACTCGACCCAGGCCAGCACATCCTCGCGACCCATGGCGTCTCCTCTCGCGGCCGTGCCCTCGCAAGGGGCTCACGGCTGTCTCCCCACGGTGGGTGCGAGACGTGAACGCGACGGGTGCCGACGGGCGACGCTCGCCGGTCCGGCAGATGAACGACAGGTGTCGCCGCGCGCTCGTGCGGGCGTCGGAGCCGCATGCCAGGATGAACGCGTGACCGACCGCCTGATGCTGCTCGATTCCGCATCCCTCTACTTCCGCGCGTTCTACGGGGTGCCCGACACGGTGCGCGCCCCGGACGGCCGGCCCGTCAACGCGGTGCGCGGATTCCTCGACATCATCACGCGGCTGGTGACGACCTACCGTCCGACGCACCTCGTGGCGTGCTGGGACGACGACTGGCGGCCGCAGTGGCGCGTGGACCTGATCCCGACGTACAAGACGCATCGCGTCGCCGAGGTCGTCGCCGGCGGCCCCGACGTCGAAGAGGTGCCCGATCCCCTCGAGGTGCAGGTGCCCGTGATCCGCGAGGCGCTCGACGCCCTCGGCATCCGCATCGTCGGAGCGGCGGCCCACGAGGCCGACGACGTCATCGGCACGCTCGCGACGACCGCCACCATGCCCGTCGACATCGTGACCGGCGACCGTGATCTCTTCCAGCTCGTCGACGACGCGCGCGACGTCCGCGTCGTGTACACCGCCCGCGGCATGAGCAACCTCGAGGTGCTCACTGACGCCGCGGTCGTCGCCAAGTACGGCGTGCTGCCGTCGCAGTACGCCGACTTCGCCACCCTCCGCGGCGACTCCTCGGACGGCCTGCCCGGTGTCGCCGGCATCGGCGAGAAGACCGCGGCCGGGCTGCTGGCGACCTTCGGCGATCTCGAGGGGATCATCGCCGCCGCCGAGCTCGGCGGGGGGATGTCCGCCGGCGTGCGATCGAAGGTGCTCGCGGGCCTGCCCTACCTCGCCGTCGCCCCACAGGTCGTGGCCGTCGTCCGCGACCTGCCGCTCGAGGTGCCCGATTCTCGGCTGCGTCCGCTCGACGAGCGGGCGAAGACGGATGCCGCGGCCCTCGCCGAACGCTGGGCGCTCGGCACCGCGATGACGCGCATCGTCGACGCGCTCGACGCCGTCTGATCAGGCGGGTCAGGCGCCGCGATCGCGTCCCGTCCACTCACGGAGCCGCGACAGCGGCCACGTCGTGACGATGCGCTCCGGCGGCACGCCCAGCCGCTCGGCGCGCTCGGCGCCGTAGTCGAGCAGCGAGAGCTGCCCGGGCGCGTGCGCGTCCGAGTCGATCGAGAAGAGGCATCCGATCTCCAGCGCCAGGGTCATCAGCTCATCGGGCGGGTCCTGGCGCTCGGGCCGGGAGTTGATCTCGACCGCGACGCCGTGCGCCTCGCACGCCTCGAACACCGCACGCGCATCGAACGTCGAGGGCGGTCTCGTCCCCCGGGAGCCCTCGACGAGCCGGCCCGTGACGTGGCCGAGCACGTCGGTGTGCGGATCCGACACCGCGGTGACCAGCCGCCTCGTCATCGGCCCGCGCTCCATCCGCAGCTTCGAATGGGCCGAGGCCACGACGATGTCGAGCCGCTCGAGCATCTCGCTCTCCTGGTCCAGCGAGCCGTCCTCGAGGATGTCGACCTCGATGCCCGACAGGAGCGTGAAGCCGTCGCCGCTCATCCCCGCGACCACCTCGAGCTGCGCGCGCAGGCGCTCCGAGGAGAGACCGTTCGCCACCCGCAGCCGCGGCGAGTGGTCGGTGAGCGCGAGGTACTCATGGCCGAGCGCCCGCGCGGCCTCGACCATCAGGTCGATGGAGGTGAGACCGTCCGACCAGTCGCTGTGCGCGTGCAGATCGCCGCGCAGCAGCGGTCGCAGCGTCGAGGCGCGCTGCACGCCGGCCCGCTCGCGCAGATCGACGAGGTAGCCGGGCACCTCGCCGCCCAGCGCCTGCTGGATCACCGCGAAGGTGGATTCGCCGATGCCCTTGCGCCGGCGCAGGGCTGCGGAGTCCCGCAGCTCCGCGTCGGTCACACCCTCGATGGCGTCGGCCGCCGCCCGGAACGCCTTCGACTTGTACCGCGACGACCGCTCCCGTTCGAGCAGCGTCGCGATCTCGGTGAGCGCGTCGTGGGGGTTCACGTCGTGTACGGCGGCCTGGTCAGACGACGTTCGCCCGCTTGATCACCACCGGCACGCTCGCCAGCCGGTGGATCGCCCAGCCGAACAGGATCGCCAGCACGCCCATGCCGGCGGCGAACAGCGCGACGCCGTACGCGACGACCGAGGTGAACAGCGAGGCGCGCAGGAACGACGCCTGCATCACCGTCGCGCGCACCGGATCGTCCTGGTCGAGCTCGGCGTACGTCTTGCCGTCCGACGCCTCCAGCGCGTGGTGGTTGATGATGTCGGCCTGGACGTACGCGGTGAAGGGCCCGGTCACCTGCTGGCCCTGGAACGCCGCAGCGTCGTCGGGAATCGTGATGTTCTCCGCCATCAGCTGGTTGGTGACGCCGATCCATGCGATCACCCCCACCACGATCAGCAGGACGCCGCCCACGATGCCGAGGATCCCGATCGCCTTCACCAGCCCGACCTTCTTCTCGGGAGGCTCGATCACATCGGCGGTGCGGGGCTCTTCCTGACTCATGCGTCCTCCTCGATCACGGGTGCGTTGTGGCACACGCTATCGGCGCCCCCCGGCGCGACGGAAGACCGCGCGCGGTGCAGAAGCGGCGTGTCGGCGTCAGCGCGCGAACGCCTTCGTGGCCTCGACCCAGCGCTCGAGCGTCGCCGTGGCCGCGCCCGAGTCGATCGCGGCCGCGGCGTCGTCGCGGGCCTCTGCGAGCCGCTCGAGGATCGGTCGCTGCACCTGAGCGGCGTCACGGAACAGCCGGTACGCGACGATGCCGGCCGCCGCGTTGAGCAGGACGATGTCGCGCACCGGCCCTTGCTCGCCGCCGAGCACGCGGTGCACGACTGCGGCGTTGTGCGCGGGATCGCCGCCGAGAAGGTCGTCGATGTCCGCCAGCGGGATGCCGAGGTCGCGCGGGTCGAGGTCGTGCTCGTGGATGTCGCCGCGGCTGACCTCCCACAGCCGGCTGTGCCCGGTCGTGGTGAGCTCGTCCAGGCCGTCGTCGCCGCGGAAGACGAGCGCCGTCGCGCCGCGGGTCTGGAACACGCCGGTGATGAGCGGCACCCGGTCGAGGTGCGCGACGCCGACGGCGTTCGCCTCGGCCCGCGCAGGGTTGCACAGCGGCCCGAGGAAGTTGAACACGGTCGGCACGCCGAGCTCGCTGCGCGTCGCGCCGGCGTGCTTGAAGCCGGGGTGGAATGCGGCCGCGAACGCGAATGTGATGCCGGCCCGCGAGAGCGTCTCGGCGACGGCGTCCGGTGAGAGCGTGAGGTCGATGCCGAGCGCGCCGAGCACGTCCGACGAGCCCGACGACGAGCTGGCCGCCCGGTTGCCGTGCTTGACGACGGGGATTCCGGATGCCGCGGCCACGAGCGCCGCCATCGTGGAGACGTTGACGGTGCCGAAGCGGTCGCCTCCGGTGCCGACGATGTCGAGCACCGCAGCGTCGACGGGCAGCGGCAACGCCGCCTCGAGGATCGCGTCGCGGAAGCCGACGATCTCGTCGACCGTCTCGCCCTTGGCGCGCAGCGCGACCAGGAATCCGCCCAGCTGGGAAGGCGTGGCGCTGCCCGACATGATCTGGCGCATCGCCCACGTCGACTCCGAGACGCTGAGGTCGCGCCGCTCCAGCAGCGTGGTGAGGATTCCCGGCCAGGTGTACAGCTCCGCCATAACCGAGAAGCCTAGCCGGGCACGCGAATCGGAACCTTTTCGTGACACGGCGTCCCGCCTCGTGCGATTCTGCGTCTTCACCACGTGTTCACGGCAGAGTCGCAGGGTCCTCTTAGGCTCCCCTAAGTTCCAGCACGGGTGAAGACATGCCCTCCGATGCGAAAATCACGGCCCTGAATCGGCCATAATGGGGAGCGTGACGACCTCCACAGCGACCTACTCCCAGGCCATGCGGTCCGTCAAGCGGCCGGATCCGGTCGCTGTCGGAACCATCGTGTGGCTCGGCAGCGAGGTGATGTTCTTCGCCGGCCTGTTCGCGATCTACTTCACCCTGCGCAGCACCTCGCCCGAACTGTGGGCGCAGGAGACGCAGCTGCTGAACATCCCCTACGCGACCGTCAACACGATCATCCTGGTGCTGTCCTCCGTGACGTGCCAGATGGGCGTGTTCGCCGCCGAGCGCTTCCAGCCGTATTCGCTGAAGAAGCGCGGCTGGCTCGGCTGGGGCATGGTCGAGTGGTTCTGGCTCACCTTCGCGCTCGGCGCGATCTTCGTCTCGGGCCAGGTGTGGGAGTACGCCCAGCTCGTCGCCGAGGGCATGCCCATCAGCGCGAACTCGTACGCCTCGGCGTTCTACCTCACCACCGGCTTCCACGCCCTCCACGTCACGGGCGGCCTCATCGCCTTCCTACTCGTGATCGGCCGCGCGTACGCCGTCAAGAACTTCGGGCGCAAAGAGATGACGTCCTCGATCGTCGTGTCGTACTACTGGCACTTCGTCGACGTCGTCTGGATCGCCCTGTTCCTCGTCATCTACTTCCTCAAGTGAGAGCGGAGCTGTAACCCGAAATGGCACGAGAGTCCACGCGCCGCTCGAAAGGCCGCCGCAGCCCCTGGGCCGCAGCCGCACTGATCGGCATCGGCCTGCTCATCACCGGCGGCGTCTACGCCGGGGCATCCGCCGCGATGGCGGCGACGACACCTGAGACGGTGACCAACTCCGCGCTCACCGCCGAGGACGGCAAGAAGCTGTTCCAGGCGAACTGCGCCACCTGCCACGGCCTGGACGTGCAGGGCACCGAAGACGGTCCGTCGCTGTACGGCGTCGGCGAGCTCGCGGTGCACTTCCAGATGAGCACCGGTCGTATGCCGCTGCAGATGCAGGGGCCCCAGGCTCCGCAGAAGCCGGCTCAGTTCACCGACGAGCAGATCGCCGCGGTGGGCGCCTACATCCAGTCCATCGCCCCCGGTCCCACCTACCCGGACGACGAGGTGCTGGACGGCGAGGGCAACGCGTCGGAGGGCGGCGAGCTCTTCCGCATCAACTGCGCGATGTGCCATAACGTCGCCGGCGCCGGCGGTGCGCTCACCGAGGGCAAGTACGCACCGAACCTGCACACGACGACTCCGCTCAACATGTACGCGGCGATGGTCACCGGACCGCAGAACATGCCGGTGTTCAACGACATGACGCTGACCACCGAAGAGAAGCGCGACGTCATCACCTACCTGCTCTATCTGCAGGACAACGAGTCGGCCGGCGGATTCACGCTCGGCTCGCTCGGCCCCGTCTCCGAGGGCCTCTTCATCTGGATCTTCGGGATCGGTTCGCTGATCGCCATCACCGTGTGGATCACGGCGAAGTCCAACTGATCTACGTACGACACACGCAACACTGACGAGGAGCAGCATGGCCCACGAGGACGACCCGCTCGAGCACGAGAGGGCTTCCTGGAAGCCCTCCCCCGGGCTCGCCGTCGCGGTCCCCGACCCGGTGCACAACCCTGGCCTCCCGCCGCATCGCGAGCGGATGACAGACAAGGATCCCGCTTCGATGAAGCGGGCGGTCCGGGGCGTCTACACGCTCTTCTACCTGTCGATCGCCGGCAGCATCTGGGCCATCGCGGCGTACATGCTGTTCCCGATCGAGAGCGGGCGGATCGTCGACATCCGCAACAACAACCTCTTCATCGGTCTCGGCATCGCCTTCGCCCTGCTGGCGATCGGCGTCGGCGCGATCCACTGGTCCAAGGCCGTCATGTCCGACCGGGAGTTCGTCGAGCCCCGTCACGCCACGCGTGGTCGCGACACCACGCGTGAGGCCGCGATCAAGGCCTTCGCCGACGCGGATGCCGAGTCCGGCTTCGGCCGTCGCGTGATGATCCGCAACTCGCTGATCGCCGCACTCGTCGCCTCGGTCGTCCCGGGCGTGGTGCTGTTCCGCGGACTCGCACCGTTCAACTCGCCCGAGAAGCCGCACGCGGGCGACCCGGTGTACCTCCTCGAGCACACCATGTGGAAGGAGGGCATGCGCCTGGCGCACGACCCTTCGGGCGAGCCCATCCGCGCTGCGGACCTCACCCTCGGCTCCGCCGTGCACGTGATCCCCGAGGCTCTGGCCGAGGTGTCGCACAGCGAGGGCTACCTCGACGAGAAGGCCAAGGCGATCGTCCTCCTGGTCCGTCTGCTCCCCGAGCAGCTGGTCGAGTCCGAGGAGCGCAAGGAGTGGTCGTACAACGGCATCGTCGCGTACTCCAAGGTGTGCACGCACGTCGGCTGCCCGGTGGCCCTGTACGAGCAGCAGACGCACCACCTCCTGTGCCCCTGCCACCAGTCGCAGTTCGACGTCACCGACCACGCGAAGGTCCTCTTCGGACCGGCCGCGCGTCCTCTGCCGCAGCTGCCCATCACCGTCGACGACGAGGGCTACCTCATCGCGAGGAGCGACTTCAACGAGCCCGTCGGCCCGAGCTTCTGGGAGCGTCATTGAGCACCTCAACCGTCACCGAGCAGCCTGAGGCTCCTCCCGCGGCGCCCGTGTCGCCGAACGGGCGCGACAAGCCCCTCGGCGGCCGCTTCATCGGCGCCACCGCGAACTACATCGACGAGCGCACGAGCCTCTCGGGCTTCGTCAAGGAGCTCGGCCGCAAGATCTTCCCCGACCACTGGTCGTTCATGCTCGGCGAGATCGCTCTGTGGGCGTTCGTCGTCGTGCTGCTCTCCGGCACGTTCCTGACGTTCTTCTTCCAGGCGTCGATGGTCGAGACGCACTACAACGGCGCGTACATCCCGATGCGCGGCATCGAGATGTCGGCCGCCATGGCATCGACCCTCGAGATCTCGTTCGACCTCCGCGGCGGTCTCCTGGTTCGCCAGATGCACCACTGGGCCGCCCTCGTGTTCATCGCCGGGATCGGCGTGCACATGCTGCGCGTCTTCTTCACCGGTGCGTTCCGCAAGCCGCGCGAGCTCAACTGGGTGATCGGCTTCATCCTCTTCATCCTGGCGTTGGGCGAGGGCTTCACGGGCTACTCGCTCCCCGACGACGTGCTGTCGGGCAACGGCCTGCGCATCATCGACGGCATGGTCAAGGGCATCCCGATCATCGGCACGTGGACCTCGTTCCTGCTGTTCGGCGGGCAGTTCCCGGGCGACGCGATCGTCGGGCGCCTGTACACCCTGCACATCCTTCTGCTGCCTGCGATCCTGGTCGGCCTGCTCGTCGTCCACCTCATGCTGATGGTGATCAACAAGCACACGCAGTTCGCGGGCGCCGGGCGCACCAACAGCGTCGTCGTGGGCTACCCGATGATGCCGGTGTACATGTCCAAGATGGGCGGGTTCCTGTTCATCACGTTCGGCGTGATCGTGCTCATCGCCTCGCTGTTCACGATCAACCCGATCTGGAACTACGGCCCCTACGACCCGTCCCCCGTCTCCGCCGGAACCCAGCCCGACTGGTACATCGGCTTCGCGGACGGCGCGCTGCGACTGGTGCCGCCGGGCTGGGAGTTCGTCTTCCTCGACCGCACGTGGTCGTTCAACATCCTCGTGCCGCTGGCCGTCCTCGGTCTGTTCATCGTCCTCGTGCTGATCTACCCCTTCATCGAGTCGTGGGTCACCGGCGACAAGCGCGAGCACCACATCGCACAGCGTCCCCGCAACGCCGCGACGCGCACCGCCATCGGTGCCGCCGGTGTCACGTTCTACGCAGTGCTCTGGGCCGCGGCGGCCTCCGACATCATCGCCACGCACTTCTGGCTGACGATGGAGGGAGTCATCCACACGCTGCAGGCGCTGCTGATCATCGGACCGGTGATCGCGTACTTCGTGACGAAGCGCATCTGCGTCGCGCTGCAGAAGAAGGATCGCGAGATCGCCCTGCACGGCTACGAGTCGGGACGCATCGTCCGCCTGCCCGGTGGCGAGTACATCGAGGTGCACCAGCCCGTCGACGAGTACGAGCGCTTCAAGCTCGCCGACTTCGACACCTACGAGCCGCTCGTGGTCCGCCCGAACGCTCAGGGACGCATCCCGTGGCATGAGAACCTCCGCGCGTCCATCTCGCGCTGGTTCTTCGAGGACCGCCTCACGCCGGTCTCGCAGAGCGAGCTCGACGCGGCGCTGGCACATCAGCACCACGAGCTCGGCCACATCGCCGAGGAGGAGGACCTCGAGATCCAGGGTGCGCACGAGCGCGCCGGTGTCCCGGATGCCCCGCACAAGCCGATCGACGACGGCAGGAACAGCGAGGTGCCGGTGCGCCCCTCGAACGTCATCGTGCCCGAGCCGGAGCAGGGAACGAAGTCGCCGAAGAACCGCGAGAAGGAGTCCGACCAGTAGGTCGTCTCCGCTGCGCCGCCGGATGCCCCGGCACGATCACCAGGATCGTGCCGGGGCATCCGGCATTGTCGTCGCCGGCACGACGCATGCTGCTCGCTCCCCCGTCGCGGGCGGTCTCCCGGAACGGCAGGAATCGCACGCCCTCTGACCGCGCATCCCCGATCGCGCAGCACAGCGCTGTCGTACCGTGGGTTCATGACCGACGCGCTCTCCTACTTCTCCGCCAAGCTCGCCCTCGAGACGGACGCATCCGATGTGTACGCCGCGCAGAAGGACGGGGAGCGGTTCATCCTCGTGGATGTCCGCGGTGACGAGGCATGGGCGCAAGGGCGCATCCGTGGGGCCGTTCACATGCCCTATCGAGAGATCGCCGAGCGCGCGCCGCGCGAGATCGACGCCGCGACACCGGTGGTCGTGTACTGCTGGAGCCCTGGCTGCAACGCCGGCGCGAAGGGTGCGCTCGAGTTCGCGAAGCTCGGCTATGCCGTCAAGGAGATGATCGGCGGCTACGAGTACTGGGTGCGTGAAGGGCAGCCGACCGAGAACGACGAAGGCGAACTCCCCCGCGTGTTCGACTCACAGGTGATGGTCGTCCGCACGAAGGTGGAGAGCTGACCGGCCGCCTCAGGCCGACTCGAGCCCTTCCATGTACCGCGTGGCGGCCGATCCGTAGAACGACGTCTGGCCGAACGCGCCCGCGCTGTCCAGCGCGGGATCGACGACGTCGCACACCACGACGGTGACGTTGTCCCGGCTGCCGGTGTCCAGCGCGAGGGCCACGCACGCCGCGGCGGCCGCCGCCGCATCGCCGATGCCGTTCAGGATCGCGCGGATGTCGGCATCCGGAACGTAGTCGGTGAGGCCGTCGCTGCACAGCATCCAGCGATCCCCGACCGGCGCGTCGAAGGCTGTCACCACCGCGGAGTCGCGCTCGGCGCCGCTGAGCGACGCGGTGATGAGGTTGCGGCGCGGGTGGGAGGCGGCCTCGGCGATCGAGACCAGTCCCTGGTCGACGAGCGCCTGTACGAGCGAGTCGTCGCGGCTCATCTGGGTGAGCTCCGTCCCGCGCAGCCGGTAGGCGCGAGAGTCGCCGGTGTGTGCGAGCAGCACCCCGCCGTCGCGGTCGGCGAAGAGGCCCGTGAACGTCGTCGCCATGCCGCTCAGCGACGGATCGCGCTCGACGTGGGCGCGGAGATCCCAGTTGGCCGAACGCACGCTGTCGGCCAGCTGCACCGGCTCGAGTCCGTCCAGCCGGCCCGCCGCGAGGCGATGGACGAAGGTGGCCGAGGCCAGGTCGCCGGCGGGACCGCCGCCGACGCCGTCTGCGACCGCCGCACCCCACGGCGCCGTGAACGCGGCGTCCTGGTTGGTCGCGCGGTGCGGGCCGGTGTCGGAGCAGGCGGCGGCATGCAGACGTGCCCGGAGGCCCGTCATGAACGGGCCTCCGGGCACGTCGTGCGGAAGGTCACGCGGAGCGTCGGCTCGCCGATCAGCGGGCGAAGTATCCGCGGTAGTACTCGTACACCCAGCCGACGATCGCCACGACGAAGACGCCGATGCCGATGGGCATGAGCCACGCGCCCACCGCCAGGCCGATCATGCCGAGCGCCGCCGAGAAGGCGAGCACGATGGGCCACCACGACCACGGGCTGAACTCGCCGAGCTCCGGGTCACCGTCGTCGATGTCGGCGGTGAGGACGTCCTCGGGCAGCTCGCCGCCCTGGGCGTTGTGCACCCGACCGATGTAGAACGCGATGAGTGCGCCCATGAGCGCCGTGAACAGCAGTGCCACGCTGCCGACCCATTCGATGCCCTGGTACCACGGCACGTCGGGGTGGGCGATGATGCTCCAGCCGGTGTAGACGGCTCCCACGAACAGGAAGAACGCGGACAGCAGCCACCAGAGTCCGGTGTTGGTGCGCACCTTACTTCACCTCTCCCTCGGCGAGGTCGGCAACCGGGGCTTCGGGCGCGTCCTTGGCCGGACCGACGCCGACCGGGATGCCCGCCTCGGGGTGGTTCAGGTCGAATGCGGGCCGCTCGCTGCGGATGCGCGGGATCGACGTGAAGTTGTGACGCGGCGGCGGGCACGAGGTCGCCCACTCGAGCGATGCGCCGTAGCCCCACGGGTCGTTGACGGTCACTCGCGGCGCCTTGCGCGAGGTGATCCACACGTTGAAGAGGAACGGGATCATCGACGCGCCGAGGATGACAGCGCCGATCGTCGACACCTGGTTCTGCCAGGTCCAGCCGTCCGCTTCCGAGTAGTCCGCGTAGCGGCGCACCATGCCGTCGACGCCCAGCCAGTGCTGGATGAGGAACGTCATGTGGAAGCCGATGAACAGCATCCAGAAGTGCACGTAGCCGAGGCGCTCGTTGAGCATCCGCCCCGTCCACTTGGGCCACCAGAAGTAGAAGCCGGCGAACATCGCGAACACGACCGTGCCGAAGACCACGTAGTGGAAGTGCGCCACGACGAAGTACGAGTCCGACAGGGCGAAGTCCAGCGGCGGCGAGGCGAGGATGACGCCCGTGAGACCACCGAAGACGAACGAGACGAGGAAGCCGAGTGCGAAGACCATCGGGGTCTCGAACGTCACGGAGCCTCGCCAGAGCGTGCCGATCCAGTTGAAGATCTTCACGCCGGTGGGCACCGCGATGAGCATCGTCATGAGGGCGAAGAACGGCAGCAGCACCGCGCCGGTCACGTACATGTGGTGAGCCCACACGGCGACCGAGAGCGCCGCGATCGCGATCGTCGCGTAGACGAGCGTCTTGTAGCCGAAGATCGGCTTGCGGCTGAAGACCGGGAAGATCTCCGACACGATGCCGAAGAACGGCAGCGCGATGATGTACACCTCGGGGTGACCGAAGAACCAGAACAGGTGCTGCCACAGCAGCACGCCGCCGTTGGCCGGGTCGTAGATGTGAGCACCGAGCACACGGTCGGCCGCGGCGGCGAGGATGGCGGCGGCCAGCACCGGGAACGCCATCAGGACCAGGATGCTGGTGATCAGCGTGTTCCACGAGAAGATCGGCATGCGCCACATGGTCATGCCCGGCGCGCGCATCGTGATGATGGTCGTGATGAAGTTGACCGCGCCGAGGATCGTGCCGAAGCCGCTCATGCCGAGGCCGAGCATCCAGAGGTTTCCACCCGCGCCCGGAGAGAAGCTGGCGTTGGCGAGCGGCTGATACGCGAACCATCCGAACGACGCCGCGCCCTGCGGGGTGAGGAATCCGGCGACGGCGATCGTCGATCCGAACAGGAACAGCCAGAAGGCGAACGCGTTGAGACGCGGGAACGCGACATCCGGCGCACCGATCTGCAGCGGCAGGATCGCGTTCGCGAAGCCCGCGAACAGCGGCGTCGCGAACATCAGCAGCATGATCGTGCCGTGCATCGTGAAGAGCTGGTTGTACTGCTCCTTCGTCGGGATGATCTGCATCCCGGGCTCGAAGAGCTCCGCACGGATGATCAGCGCCATCACTCCGCCGAGGAGGAAGAAGATGACGGACGAGATGAGGTACAGGTAGCCGATCGTCTTGTGGTCGGTGGAGGTGATCCACTTGACGATGATGTTGCCCTTCTGCTCGACGCGCGAAGCGCTGAGCAGAGCGGCCTGACGCGGCGGCAGGGTGGTCGGGCGACCCTGCGTCGTCTCCTGGAGCGGAAGCGTCGTCGCCATGATCAGTGGTCTCCCTCTTCGTCTGACGCCTCGCCCGTGGCGCCCGTCCCGGGCGCATTCTGCAGGCGGTCATAGGCGTCGTTGATGTCACCGGTCTGGCCGGCTTCGCGCAGCGAGTCGAGGTAGTCCTCGTACTCCTCCGGGCTCACGACATCCACGTTGAACAGCATCATCGAGTGGTACTCGCCGCACAGTTCGGCGCACTTGCCGTTGTACGTGCCCTCGCGGGTCGGCGTGAAGGACCAGTAGTTGTCCTTGCCGATGTACATGTCCTTCTTGTACAGGAAGTCGATGATCCAGAAGGAGTGGATGACATCGCGCGACTGCAGCTTGATCTTGACCGTCTCGCCGACAGGCAGCACCAGGGTCGGGAGCTCGCTGATGACGTCGCCGCGCTCGTCCGTCTGGGCCTGGACGCCCATGGTCCACACGGTGTCGTCGTCGGTCTCGCCGTCGTACTGGAAGTCCCACGACCACTGCTTGCCGATCGCCGTGATCGACACGTCGGGGTCGTCGTACTGCGTCTCGAGGACCGTCTGGTCGCGTGCCGTGAAGGCGAAGAAGCCGATGACGAGGATGAGCGGCACGATCGTGTAGAAGATCTCGATCGGCATGTTGTAGCGCAGCTGGACGGGAAGCCCCATCTGGCCCTTGCGACGCCGGTAGGCGATCGCCGCCCAGCCCATGAGGCCCCACGTGACGACGCCGACGGCGAGCAGGACGATCCACGAGTTGACCCAGAGGCCCGCGACCATGTCGGTGTGATTCGTGGCCGGCTGGCCGTCTTCGGTGAACCCGGGGAGGAAGCCGTGCAGCTCGGTCGGGGTGCATCCGGCGAGGACTGCTGCCGTTGCGATCCCGAGCGGGAGAACGGCCCAGCGGATACGGCGTTTCGAAGGCACGGTGCACCTTTCCGATCACGAACAGGACTCTCGCCAGTCTAGGGCAAGCGTCCAGGGGATTCAGGCCATCCGCCCAGGTTGGATCGTGTCCCAGGGATCAAAAAAGGCGGGCCCGGGCGCCATTCGAAGCGCGCCGGACCCGCCGGAAAAGTGTCGGATCCGAGACCGATCAGTGGAAGCTGTCGCCGCAGGCGCACGAGCCCGCCGCGTTGGGGTTGTCGATGGTGAACCCCTGCTCCGAGATGGTGTCCTTGAAGTCGATCGTGGCGCCGTCGAGGTACGGAACGCTCATGTCGTCGATGATCACCTCGACGCCGTTGAAATCGACGGTCTTGTCGCCGTCGAGGTAGCGCTCGTCGAAGTACAGCTGGTAGATCAGGCCGCTGCAGCCGCCGGGCTGCACGGCGACGCGCAGGCGCAGGTCGTCGCGGCCTTCCTGCTCGAGCAGGTTCCTGACCTTGCCGGCGGCGGCGTCGGTCAGCAGCACGCCATGCTCACGGGCGGTCAGCTCGGTCGTCAGTGCGGTGTCGGTCATGGCACTCCTCCGGAAGGGCCGCCCGGATCGTTCATCATCCACTGCGGGCGGCGGGATGCGTCGATTCTACGCGTGCCCGCCGGGAGGAGGCTCCGAGATCGGCGTGTCCACGCCGATCTCGGAGACGGCCTACGCCTGCGCGGTACGCGCGTCGAGCTTCTCGAGCAGCAGCGCCTCGGCCAGGACGGCGTTGCGGAAGGTCTCCAGGTGCAGCGACTCGTTCGGGCTGTGCGCCTTCGCGTGGGGGTCCTCGACACCCGTCACGAGGATCTGCGCGCCCGGGAACTCCCGCACCAGGTCGGCGATGAAGGGGATGGACCCGCCGACGCCGATGTCCACGGACTCGACGCCGTATCCCTCGTGCAGCGCCTCGCGCGCCGCCTCGACGGCCCAGCCCGAGGTGTCCACGAGGAACGCGTCGCCGAAGTCCTGGTCGCTGAACTCCAGCTGGGCGCCGAACGGCGCGTGCGCGCGCAGGTGCGCCTCGATGGCGGCGTACGCGTCGCGTGCGGCCTGACCGGGCGCGATGCGGGCGCTGATGACGACCGAGATCTCGGGGCTCAGCGTGTTCGACGCGTTGACCACGGTGGGCGCGTCGATGCCGGTCACCGTGATCGACGGCTTGTTCCAGATGCGGCTGAGGATCGTGCCCCGGCCGACCGGCGAGACGCCCGCCGGTAGCCCGGCCTCGTCGCGCAGCGTCTCCTCGCTGTACGGCGGGGTGTCGGCATCCCGTTCCGTCAGGCCCGCCACGGCGACCGCCCCGTCGTCGTCCCACAGCGTGGAGAGCAGCTTGACGGTCGCCATCATCGCGTCGGGCACGGCTCCCCCGAACATGCCGGAGTGCGACGCGTGCTCGAGCGTGCGCACCCGCAGCGTGAAGCGGGAGTTGCCGCGCAGCGACACCGTCAGCGCGGGCGTCTTCGCGTCCCAGTTGCCCGAGTCCGCGACGACGATCACGTCGGCGCGGAGGGCGTCCGCGTTGTCGGAGAGGAACTGCGCGAACGAGCGCGATCCCGCCTCCTCCTCACCCTCGAAGAACAGGGCGACACCGAGGTCGAAGTCCTCGCCGAGGGCCTCCTTGAGCGCGCGGAGCGCGGCGAGGTGCGCCATGATGCCGGCTTTGTCGTCGGCGGCGCCCCGGCCGTACAGCCGGCCGCCGCGGATCGTCGGCTCGAAGGGCGACGACTCCCACAACGACTCGTCGCCGACGGGCTGGACATCGTGGTGCGCGTACAGCAGGATCGTCGGCCGGCCGTTGCGGGCGGCGCGCGTGGCCACGACGGCAGGGCTGCCCCGCTCCCCCGTGGCCGGGATGACAGCCGAACGGATCTCGACGGTCTCGAACAGTCCGGTGTCGCGCACCAGCCCGGCGACCGCCTCGGCGCTGCGCTGCACCTCTGCGGGGTCGAACCCGGGGAATGCGACGGACGGGATGCGCACCAGCGTCCCGAGATCGGCGAGTGCGGAAGGGATGCCGGATGCCGCGGCGTCGCGCACAGCATCCTGTCGGGAGAGGTCAGAGCTCATGCGGGTAATCTTAAGTGCACCCCTACTCCGCACATCGAGGATCATCCGTGGCCAAGACACCTGCAGCACCTTCGTCCAACGACGCACCGTCGGAGGGCACCGCGCTGAACGGCGTCCCCCTCGGCGGTCCCTCGCCCAAGGGACGCCCCACTCCTTCCCGCGCCGAGCAGGAGGCCGCGCGCAAGCGCCCCCTCGTCGCCGACACGAAGGAGGCGAAGGCCCGCGCGAAGGCCGACCTCGCCACGCAGCGCGAGAAGGCCCGCATCGGCATGGCCAACGGCGACCAGCGCTACCTCCCCGCGCGCGACCAGGGCCCCCAGCGCAAGTTCGTGCGTGACTGGGTCGACGCCGGCTGGCACCTGGGCGAGGCGGTCATGCCCGCGATGGTGCTCGTGATCCTGGCGACGTTCCTTCCCATCCCAGCGCTGCAGTACTACGCGTTCGTGGGCCTCTGGATCTTCATCTTCTTCGTGATCGGCGACATGGTGATCACGTCGATCACGGTCAAGCGCGCGGTGAAGAAGAAGTTCGGCGAGGGCAAGGCGGAGAAGGGTCTCGGCTGGTACGCCGCCATGCGGACCGTGCAGATGCGGTTCCTGCGCCTGCCGAAGCCGCAGGTCAAGCGCGGCCAGAAGCCCGCCTGATCACAGGACGTCCTGGGCCGGACTGCCTCAGCGGCGCGCGGCCAAACCGCGGTTGATCTGCCGTGCCCACAGCGGCCCGCGGTAGAGGAAGGCCGCCCGCCTGATCACAGGACGTCCTGGGCCGGACTGCCTCAGCGGCGCGCGGCCAAACCGCGGTTGATCTGCCGTGCCCACAGCGGCCCGCGGTAGAGGAAGGCCGTGTAGCCCTGCACCAGCGTGGCGCCGGCATCCAACCGCTCCTGCACGTCGGCGGCGGTCTCGACCCCGCCGACGGAGATCACCGCGAAGTCGGCCGGCACCGTCTCGCGCAGGAGGCGCAGCACCTCGAGCGCGCGCGTCTTCAGCGGCGCCCCCGACAGGCCGCCGTCGCCGGCCGCGGCGATCGTGGGCGGGTCGGTGACGAGGCCCTCGCGAGAGATCGTCGTGTTGGTCGCGATGATGCCCGCGAGCCCCGCATCGACGGCGAGCTGCGCGATCGCGACGACCTCGTCGTCAGAGAGATCGGGCGCGATCTTCACCAGCAGCGGCGTCACGCCTGCTGCCGCGCGCACGGCGTCCAGCAGCGGGCGCAGCGTCTCGACCGCCTGCAGGCCGCGCAGACCGGGCGTGTTCGGCGACGAGACGTTGACGACGAGGTAATCGGCCAGCGGCGCCAGCAGGGTCGCACTTCGGACGTAGTCCGCCGTCGCATCGGCGACGTCGACCACCCGGCTCTTGCCGATGTTGACGCCGAGCACCGTACGACGTGAGCGCTTGCGCAGGCGCCGCAGACGTGCCGCCGCCGCCTGGGCGCCGTGGTTGTTGAACCCCATGCGGTTCACGACGGCGCGATCGGGGATGAGCCGGAAGAGCCTCGGGCGCGGGTTCCCGTCCTGCGGGATCGCCGTCACCGTCCCGACCTCGACGTGACCGAATCCCAGCGCGTGCAGGCCCGCGGCGCCGGTGACATCCTTGTCGAAGCCTGCGGCGACGCCGAACGGCGAGTCGAACGTGAGCCCCAGCGCCGTGGTCGCGAGCTCGGGCGCCGGCCGGGTGATCGCGCGTGCGACCCACGAGAAGGGCGGCACACCCAGGACGCGGATCACGACCATCGCGGCGTGGTGGGCGGACTCGGGATCCATGCGCGACAGCACGGTGCGGAAGAGGAGGGGATACATCCCTCCTAGGCTATCCGGTCACTCCCCCGCGGCCGCCGCGCTGTCCTCGTGTGCGGGCGCGCGCCCGTGGTCGACGCGCAGCTGCTCGATCGCCGCCTCGAAGTCCTCGAGCGAGTCGAAGGCCTGGTAGACGCTCGCGAACCGCAGGTAGGCGACCTCGTCCAGGTCACGCAGCGGCCCGAGGATCGCCAGCCCGATCTCGTTGGCGTCGAGCTGCGAGGCGCCGGTCTGGCGGATGCTCTCCTCCACCGTCTGCGCGAGTACCGCGAGATCGACATCCGTCACGGGTCTCCCCTGACAGGCCTTACGCACGCCCGACATGACCTTCTCGCGGCTGAACGGCTCGATCACGCCGGAGCGCTTGATCACGTTGAGGCTGGCGGTCTCGATCGTCGTGAAGCGGCCGCCGCACTGGGGGCACTGACGCCGGCGACGGATGCTGAGACCGTCGTCGCTGGTGCGCGAGTCGATGACGCGCGAATCGGCGTGGCGGCAGAACGGGCAGTGCATGGCAGAGACAGCCTACGCCGGGAATCCGGCCTCAGTCCTCGAACCGAGCCGTGATCGCCTCGCCGTGCGCGGGAAGCGCCTCGGCTTCGGCCAGCGTCACGATGGCGTCGCGGACGACCGCGAGGGCGTCGCGGTCGTACTCGATGACCTGCTGCGGACGCAGGAACGTCGCGGCCGACAGACCCGCCGAGTACCGCGCCTGCCCGCCGGTCGGGAGCACGTGGTTGCTTCCGGCGAGGTAGTCGCCGAGGCTCACCGGCGAGTCGGCGCCGACGAACACCGCGCCCGCGTGCACGAACTCCTCCGGGCGGGGGTCGGCGAGGTGCAGCTCCAGGTGCTCGGGCGCGTAGGCGTTGCTGAACGCCGTCGCGGCGGCGAGGTCGTCCACGAGGACGATCGC
>NZ_JBJDRL010000065.1:0-22165 GCF_044987475.1 Microbacterium sp. ZW CA_36 | reverse complement strand
TCAAACTGACATCCATGAATTGATCCAAAAAGGACCCCCACCAACCAAACAAATGGTCAGCGAGGATACAAAAATTGGCATTTGACAAGTGCACGCTGTTGAGTTCTCAAAGATCGGACGCACCAGCGTTCGGGTCTCTCAACCTTCGCCGCTGGGCAACTTCTCTATCTTACACACGACGTTTCGCCTGTCAAACCGACGCAGCGAGGCACAAGACCCCACCACACCGTCGACCGACGCACACGAGAGTGGAAGAAACCCATCCTAAGCCGAAACCGGCAGACTCACCAGGAGCAGTTCGGATGGGGTGGTTCACTGCTTGAGGGGAGCCAGGCCTTCCGGCCTTCCGCTCTACCCTTTGGGGCGAACAAGTAATACTTTACGTGCGACCTGGCCACCCGTCGAATCCAGCCCGCACCCCGGGCGTGTCGCACCCCCGCATCCGCGGAAACACGCGGGAACCCGGCCGGGCCGGCCGCGCTAGCGTGGAGGCATGACCGAAGAACGATGGGTGTGGGGCGTGGGCCTCGCGACGACCGCCGAAGACGGAACCGTGCTCGACACGTGGTTCCCCTCCCCCTCCGCGGGACGGATCCCGCTCGGGTTCGATCCGCAGCTGGCGCCGGATCAGCTCGACCACCTCGCGGTGGCCGACCCCCGTCGCGCCGTCTCCGTCGACGTCGTCGCGGTCGAGGCGGACCTCGACGCCCCGCCCTCGTCGACGCCGGACGCGTATCTCCGTCTTCACGCGCTCTCGCATCTGCTCGTGCGTCCCAATGAGGTGAATCTCGACGGTGTGTTCGCGCACCTGCCGAACGTCGCCTGGACCACCGCCGGTCCGATTCATCCCGACACGCTGACCAGGCTTCGCCCTTATCTCGCGCGCGACGGGATCCAGGTGCAGGGTCTCGACAAGTTCCCGCGCCTGCTCGACTACGTCACACCCCCGGGCGTGCGGATCGCCGACGCCTCGCGCGTGCGCCTGGGCGCCTACCTCTCACCGGGCACGACGGTCATGCACGAAGGGTTCGTCAACTTCAACGCCGGCACGCTCGGACAGAGCATGGTCGAGGGCCGCATCTCGCAGGGCGTCGTCGTCGGCGACGGCAGCGACATCGGCGGCGGCGCGTCGATCATGGGCACCCTGTCCGGCGGGGGCACGCACAAGGTCTCGGTCGGTGCGCGGACGCTGCTCGGCGCGAACGCCGGCATCGGCATATCACTGGGCGACGACTGCGTGGTCGAAGCGGGCCTCTACGTCACCGCCGGCACCAAGGTGGTGCTTGCGGACGAGCCGCGTCGCGCGGACGGCTCGCCCACGACGGTCAAGGGCGCCCAGCTGTCGGGAGTGGCCGGGCTGCTGTTCCGGCGCAACTCGCTGACGGGTGCCGTCGAGGCGGTCCGGCGTGCGGGCGTCGGCGTCACCCTCAACGAGGCGCTCCACGCCTGACAGCAGCCGGCCGGCCGCATCGCCGACGCGGAGGTGAGGCCGGTCGTACGAGATCAGCGGCGGATCGCGTTGATCGCCAGGTTGAGCACGCGCTGGCGCTGAGCCTCGTCGTCGAACGAGGCGACGGCCGCGACCCCTGACACGAGCTTGACGACGTCGCCGATGGAGATGTCGGGATCGACGTCGCCGGCCGTCTGAGCGCGCTCGAGCAGCGGCTCACCGGCCGACAGCATGATCGTCCGGCACTCGGCGAGCACCGGAGACCGGCGGTTCAGTCCGTCCAGCAGCGCGTGCTTCGTGCCGACGTACGTCACGAAGCGGTCGAGCCAGGCGCGCAGCGCATCCCAGGGCTCGAGGTCGGCGACCTCATCGGCGGCGCGCGCGAGCGCATCGACTTCGCCGAGGTAGAGCGTCTCGATCAGGTCGTCGCGGGTCGGGAAGTTGCGGTAGAGCGTGCCGATGCCGACCCCGGCGCGACGCGCGATGTCTTCCAGGGAAGCGGCCGAGCCCTCCTCGGCGAACGCCTCGCGCCCGGCGGCGACCAGGGCGTCGAAGTTGCGCGCGGCGTCGGCCCGCTGGGGACGGCGCGCATCCAGCGCGGATACCCGCTCGACGACCGACATTCCGACGACCTCCCGTGGTGCTGCTGACTGCGACCGCCGAGACGGTTGCAGATCCGTACGAAGTGTTGGTTGCGAAACGGAGGGGCCCTCCGCTAATCTCTAAGCGGAGGCTTCCTCCGTTCGGAGACCTACCTCCACTTTACTCCGCATTCATCGGATCCGCACTCATCGGAAGGCCCGTCGATGCCCGCCATCCCCTTCACCCCTCGCGCAGCGTTCGCGGCGATCGCTCTCAGCGTCGCCTCGCTCGCGCTGCTGCAGAACCTCGTCATCCCCGTCATCCCGTTGATCGCCGCCGACTTCGGCGTGACGGCGGATGCGGCATCCTGGACCAACACCTCGTGGCTCATCGCCGCCGCGGTGGCCACTCCCCTCCTCGGCCGGATCGGCGACCTGCGCGGCCGCCGCAACACGTTCCTCGCCGTCCTGGGCGTGGTCGCTATCGGCGACATCGTTGCGTCGTTCGCGCCGAACCTGCAGATCCTGATCCTTGCCCGGGTGCTGCAGGGAATCGGCGGCGCGCTCTTCCCGCTCGCCTTCGGCCTGCTGCGCGATGTGATGCCCCGCCACCAGCTCACCGGCGCGATCGGCGCCACGAGTGCGATCATCGGCATCGGCGGCGCGGCGGGCAGCGTCCTCGCCGGTCCTCTCGCCGAGCTGCTGGGCTGGCAGGGCATCTTCGCGGTGCCGTTCGTCGCCGCCGTGGCCGGGATCGCGCTGACCGCGATGCTCGTGCCGCCGGCGGGGCTGCGCGCCACGGGAAGCGTCAACGTCGTCTCGGCAGTCCTGCTCTCGGGCTGGCTCATCGCCCTGCTGGTTCCGCTCAGCTCGGGAGCCCGCTGGGGCTGGACCTCCCCGCTCACGCTCGGCATGTTCGCTGCGGCGACGGTGCTCGTCGTCGCCTGGGTCGTCGCGGAGCTGCGCTCCGACAACCCCCTCGTGGATCTGCGCCTGATGGCGACGCGCGCCATCTGGCCGGTCAACACCGCCGCACTCCTCATCGGCGCTGCCGCCTTCGGATTCTGGGGCTACCTGCCCCAGTTCCTCGAGACGCCCACCGACTCAGGATGGGGCCTCGGGCTCGGGGTGCAAGCGGCAGGACTCGCGCTGCTCCCGCTCCTCATCGGCATGTCGAGCGTCGGCTTCGCCACGGGAGCGATCGCACGCGTCATCCCGCTCCGACTCATGATGGCCCTCGGCGCGCTGCTCATGGCGGGCGGCGTGGTGTTCGCCGTCTTCGACCACGAGACGGTCCTGACCCTCGCCATCGCGGGCGGCGTGTTCGGGCTCGGCATCGGGCTCGCCTATGCCTCCACCGCGAGCATCATCGTCGAGAGCGTGCCGGCGGACCGCACCGGTATCGCGACCGGCGTCAACGCCAACCTCCGCACCATCGGATCGGCGATCGGCTCGGCCTTCACGACAGCGATCGTGTTCGGCTCGGTCGCCCCCGGCGGATCCCCCGCCGTCGACGGATACGCCGTCGCGTGGCTGACCCTCGCCGCCGGCGCCGTGGTCGCCGCGGTCATCGTGCTGGTCGTCCGGCCGCGTCGATCGACGGATGCCGCGACCACGCCCTCCGACGAGGAGAGAGCGGACGTGCCCGCCGCCCTCGCCGAGATCGCCTGACCGCCGGGCGACTCGAATGACGGATGCCGCGCCCCGAGGGGCGCGGCATCGTCGTTCTGCCGTCGATCACGCCGTGGAGCGCTCGTCGACGCAGGCCGGGTCAGGACAGACCCGGGTAGCTCCGCTCCTCGGCGCCGACGTACAGCTGCTGCGGGCGGCCGATCTTGGTCTGCGGGTCGCCGGCGGCCTCGCGCCACTGCGCGAGCCAGCCGGGCAGGCGCCCGATGGCGAACAGCACCGTGAACATCCGGGTCGGGAAACCCATCGCCTTGTAGATCACGCCGGTGTAGAAGTCGACGTTCGGATACAGCCGGCGGTCCTGGAAGTACGCGTCGTTGAGAGCGATCTCTTCGAGCTCCTTGGCGAGATCGAGCAGCGGGTCGCTGACGCCGAGAGCGTTCAGCACCTCGTCGGCCGACTCCTTCACGAGCTTGGCGCGCGGGTCGTAGTTCTTGTAGACGCGGTGTCCGAAGCCCATGAGCTTCACACCGTCTTCCTTGTTCTTCACGCGCTCGACGAAGCGCTGGACGCTCTCACCGGAGTCGCGGATGCGCCCGAGCATGTCGAGCACGGCTTCGTTCGCGCCGCCGTGCAGCGGCCCGTAGAGCGCGTTGATGCCGGCCGAGATCGACGAGAACTGGTTCGCGCCGGTCGAGCCGACCAGGCGCACCGTCGACGTCGAGGCGTTCTGCTCGTGGTCCTCGTGAAGGATCAGCAGTCGCTCGAGCGCACGGGACATCACCGGGTCGACCTCGTAGACCTCGGACAGCACGCCGAAGTTCAGCTTGAGGAAGTTGTCGACGAAGCCGAGCGAGTTATCGGGGTACAGGAACGCCTGGCCGATGCTCTTCTTGTGCGCGTACGCCGCGATGACGGGCAGCTTCGCCAGCATGCGGATCGTGTTGAGCTCGACGTGCTCGGGGTTGTTGGGGTCGGACTGGTGCTCGTAGTACGTCGACAGCGCCGACACCGCCGAGGAGAGCACCGACATGGGGTGCGCAGTGTGCGGAAGCGCGGAGAAGAATCGCTTCAGGTCTTCGTGCAGCAGCGTGTGCCGACGGATCTTCTCGTCGAACTCCCCCAGCTCGTCGGCGGAGGGGAGCTCGCCGTAGATGAGCAGCCACGCCACCTCGAGGTAGGTGCTGTTCTTCGCCAGCTGCTCGATCGGGTAGCCGCGATAGCGCAGCACGCCCTGGTCGCCGTCGATGTAGGTGATCGCCGACTTGGTCGCCGCGGTGTTCACGAAACCGTAGTCGAGAGCCGTGTAGCCGGTCTGGCGGGTGAGGGTGGAGAGGTCCACGCTCGGCGAGCCGTCGGTGCCCCGCAGGAGCGGGAACTCGGCGGACGTATCACCGATCGTGAGGGTGGCCTTCTCCTGCTGGGTGCCCGCGTCGCTCACGGCGCCTCCTCGCGATTTCTGGTCGTACCGGGGGTGTCGTCCGGTCCTGAGCGACACCGTGGGGCGGTCTGCGTCAGAACGGAGGGGCGGGACGGGGGATGCCGCGTCGCCGCGTTCTTACAGCCTAGTCCGCCGCTGCGCCTACTGCTGACACAGCCAAAGGGACACGGCATCCGATGGAGGAATCCTCAGCCAGGGGCGACGGTGCCCACGTTGTCGCTGCGGGGAGTGGACGCCGACGCGCGCAGGCGCTCGGCGGCCGCGGCGATGCGGTCGTCGGTCGCGGTGAGCGACAGCCGGATGTGCTGCGGGAAGTGCACGCCGTAGAAATGGCCGGGACCCGCGAGGATGCCGAGGTCGGCGAGCCGGTCGATGCTCTCCCACGCGTCACGACCCTCGGTCGCCCACAGGTACAGGCCCGCCTCGCTCGCGTCGATGCGGAAGCCGGCCGCTTCCACGGCCGGCCGAAGGGTCTCGCGCCGGCGACGGTAGAGCTCCTTCTGCGCCGCGACATGGACGTCATCCGTGAGGGCGGCGACCATCGCCGCCTGCACCGGCAGCGGCAGCATGAGGCCGAGATGCTTGCGCGCCGTGAGCAGACGAGCGACGACGGAGGGATCGCCTGCGAGGAACGCCGCCCGGTACCCGGCGAGGTTCGACTGCTTGCTGAGCGAGTACACCGACAGGATGCCGCGCAGGTCGCCGGCTGTGACCCGGGGATCGAGCACGGACGGCACCGGCTCGCGATCCCAGGGGGCGTCCCAGCCGAGCTCGGCATAGCACTCGTCGGACGCGAGCACGGCGCCCAGCTCCCGCGCTCGCGCGACGGCAGCACGCAGGGCGTCGACGTCGAGCACGCGGCCATCCGGATTCCCGGGCGAGTTCACCCACACCAGGCGCGTTCCCTCCGGCCACTCCGCCGGGTCGTCGGACGCGACCGGCGTGGCGCCGACGAGGCGCGCCCCCACCTCGTACGTGGGGTAGGCGGCGCGGGGATGGACCACGATGTCGCCGGGGCCGAGGCCGAGCAGCAGCGGCAGCAGCGCGACCAGCTCCTTAGAGCCGACGGTGGGAAGGACGTTGTCGGGCGTGAGGCCCGCGACTCCGCGGCGGCGGTCGTACCACTCGGCGATCGCCGCGCGCAGCGACGCCGTGCCGACGGTCTGCGGGTAGGCGTGCGCGTCGGTCGCCGCACGCAGCGCGTCGGCGACGACCGCGGGCGTCGGGTCCACGGGCGACCCGATCGAGAGGTCGACGATGCCGTCGGGGTACGAGCGCGCCTTCTGCGCGTACGGCGCGACGGCGTCCCAGGGGTAGTCCGCGAGGTCGGCTACCGCCACGTCAGTGTTCCTGCGGCGGGAGCGCCTCGATGACCGGGTGGTCCTTGTGGATCACACCCACCTTGGCCGCGCCGCCCGGGGAGCCGATGTCGTCGAAGAACTCGACATTGGCCTTGTAGTAGTCCTGCCATTCGTCGGGCAGGTCGTCTTCGTAGTAGATCGCCTCGACGGGACACACAGGCTCGCAGGCGCCGCAGTCGACGCACTCGTCTGGGTGGATGTACAGCGACCGGTCGCCCTCGTAGATGCAGTCCACGGGACACTCGTCGATGCAGGCGCGGTCCTTGACGTCCACGCAGGGAAGGGCGATCACGTACGTCACCCGCTCAGTCTACGTCCGACCGGGGCCGGCCCCACGCCCCGCTCCGCATCCGACCGGGGCCGACCACCCCGTGCCGAAGCTCCTTTCCGCGCTGTGGCCCGTCCTCGGCTCAGGCGGCGGCGCGGGAGCGATCGGGCCAGGCGACGGCGAGGGCCACGAGGATCGGCACCGCGAACGTCCAGACCACGGCGAGGCCGGTCTGCGGCACCACCACTGAGCCTCCGGGTCCGCTCCCCGAGAACACCAGCGTGGAGATCATCATGCCGCCGCCGGTCGCGAGCGTCGCCCACCTGTCTGAGGTGAGGAACCGCACCGCCACCAGCAGCGCTGCCGATCCGATCACCGCCAGGATGAGCCCGAGCGGGAACCAGCCGATCGTGTACGCGTGGGCGACGGTTCCGGCGACCCCGTACACCAGCCCGACGAGCAGCGCGACGATCCAGCTGCCGATGCGGGCGGGGACGGAGGGACGCATGACTCGATCGTACCGACCTCGTCCATGAGGGCGGTTCCCCTGCCTGGTCGCGCGACGGAGACGGTCTACGCCGCCCAGCCCCACAGGCGCAGCAGCGCCGCGACGAGCGCTGCGGCGATCACCACCACGAGGAACGGCGCACGCAGGAGGAGCAGCCCCGCGGCGACGAGCACGGCGGGCACGCGGGCGTCGACCACGACAGCCTGGCCCGCGCCGAGCGTCTGCACGGCGACAAGGGCGGCCAGGAGTGCGACCGTCAGCAGATCGGCGATCCGCAGCGGAGTGGGTGCCTCCACCCAGCGGGCGGGGATGAGATAGCCGACCGTCTTGAGCGCCACGCACACGATCGCGGCGACGAGCACCGCTGTCCACATCGTCACGGCAGCCCCTCGCGCTCCGCCACATCGTCCGGCTCGGCGGCATCCGCTGCGTCATCCCTGCCGAGCCAGTTGGTCCAGCCCACGAGGATCGCGACGGCCGCCGCGACGATCACGGGCAGCCCGGGCATGAGCACGGGCGTCAGCACCGTCGCGATGACGGCAGCGGCGACTCCGACGACGATCGGCTGCCGGGCCCGGAGCCGCGGCCACAGCAGGGCGAGGAAGGCGGCCGCCGCCGCGGCATCCAGTCCGTACGCCCGTGGGTCACCGAGCACGTCGCCGAGCAGGGCGCCGGCGAGCGTAGACAGATTCCAGCCGACGTAGATGCCGATGCCCGTGACCCAGAACCCGAGGGTGCGGGCGCGCGCAGTGCGCTGTGCGAGCGAGACGGCGGTGGACTCGTCGATCGTGAACTGCGCAGCGGCGGCGCGGCGCCAGAACCCCGGACCGATCACCGGGGACATGCGGATGCCGTACGCGACGTTGCGCACCCCGAGAAGGGCCGCGGAGGCGATCGCGGCGGGTGCGGCCGCCAGTCCCCCGGCGCCGACGATCCCGACGAACGCGAACTGGGACCCGCCCGTGAACATCACGAGGCTCAGCACGCAGGTCTGCCACACGTCGAGTCCTGCGGCGACCGCCAGCGCGCCGAACGAGATGCCGTAGGCACTCGTCGCGAGAGCCACACCCAGCCCCTGACGAACGGCCCGCTTCGCCTCTCCGGCGCTGTGCGCGTCGTCGAAGTGGGGGTCGAGAGTCACGTCGTCATGCTACCGACGGCTGCGCGGCGTCACTCCGGTCCGCCTCGAGGCGACTGGCCACCTCGGAGCGCGGCATCCTCTCGATGGGATTGCGTTTTCCGGCCGCCCGGACCATGCTGGTCGCACACGCAGAAAACGCTTCCTCGCTTGTGGGTGCCACCACCCGTTCTCATCACGGATTCTGCTTCCGGACGAAGGAGTCCCATGAGAACGACGCTGCCCGCGCGCGCCCTCCGCAGCCGAACGCCCCGGCGACCACTCACCAGAGCCGCCGGCCTCGCGACCGCCCTCGCCCTCGCCGCGGTGCCGCTCATCGCCGCGCCCGCCTCGGCGACGACGCCGGCTGCCGCATCCCCTGCCGTCGACCTCGGACGCGAAGTGATCGCCGCGGGCGACGGCTGGGCCTCGTGGTCGGGACCGACGGCGCCCGAACGCGTCCCGCGCGTGGCCGAGCCGGTGAGCGGCGGGAGTGCGGCGGACCCCTCCCAGGTGTACGTCGTGGACGACTGGCAGAAGCTCCGCGATGCTCTCGCGGGAGTACCCGGCGGCTCGCAGAACGATGCGCGGTACAACCAGGTGCCCCGCATCGTCCATGTCACCGGCGAGCTCGATCCGTGGCTCCGCGCCGACGGCAGCCGGATCACCTGCGACGACATCGCCTCGCAGGTGACGGTCGCGGGCACCGGAGCGCCGTTCGACATGGACGACTACATCGCGGCGTTCGGTCCCGGCGTCGACCCGTCCGGGCCCCTCGAGCAGGCGCGCGTCGAAGCGGCGGCCCTGCAGGCGAAGCTCACGCTGCAGCACGTCGGCTCGAACGTGACCCTCGTCGGCGTGGGTGACGACGCGCGCGTGGCCGGGGCATCCCTGCGCATCCGGGACGCGCACAACGTGATCGTGCGCAACCTGACGCTGTCCGACGCGTACGACTGCTTCCCGCAATGGGATGCCGGGGACGCAGGCGGGAACTGGAACTCGGCGTACGACAACCTCTCGGTCTGGACGTCCACGAGCGTCTGGGTCGATCACAACACGTTCGACGACGGCGCGCACCCGGCGACGAGCCTCGACACGGTCTACGGACGGCCGTTCGAGGTGCACGACGGGCTCCTCGACGTGACGCACGGCTCGGACCTCGTGACCATGTCGTGGAACTGGTTCCAGCATCACGACAAGACCGACATCATCGGGTCGTCCGATTCGCGCACCCAGGACCGCGGGCAGCACCGCGTCACGCAGCACCACAACCGCTGGACCGACATCGGCCAGCGGGGACCCCGCGTGCGCTTCGGCGACGTGCACGTCTACAACAACCTCTACGAGCAGACGGATGCCACCACGGCGGCGTCGTCGGCCGACCACCCGTTCTTCCAGTACTTCTGGGGCGCGGGCAAGGAGAGCAGCATCGTCGCGGAGGCCAATGCGGTCGAGCTCGTCGACCCGTCGAGCGCGTCGCGCATCATCGCCGGCTGGGGTGGGACGGAACTGCGCGCGAGCGACACGCTCGTCGACGGCGCGCCGCTCGACGTGCTGGCGGCGTACAACGCGACGGCCGCCAGCCCCCTCTCCCCCGACGTGCGCTGGGATCCCGCCGACGCGTACACCTATGCGCCCGACCCCGTCGCCGACGTGGCGGCGATCGTCCGCGCCGGCGCCGGCGCCGGCATCCTGTCGTCCGGAACCCCCGGCGCGACGGCAGCCCCCGCGGCGTTCACCGTCTCGGACGACAACGGCCGCGACACCGGGCTGCGCGACGGCGACTACCGGGTGTTCGCCGACCTGTGGTGGGGGCAGAACGCGACGGTCGTGAAGCTGTACGAGAACGGCGTGCTGATCGACGCGCAGGGGATCGACGGCGCCTCGCCCGCCGCGCAGCACGCCGCGTTCGACATCGCCGGCCGCGTCGACGGAAGGTACGACTACACGGTGGTGGCGCTCAATCCCTACGGCCAGACCGCGTCGCGGACCCACACGGTGACGGTCACGGATGCCGCCCCTGCCCGCGCCGCGCTGTCGGCCTCAGGGGCGCGGACCGGCACGGTGACCATCACCGCCGACCTCTGGTGGGGCACCAACGCGACCGAGTACGTGCTCTACCAGGACGGCGTCGAGGTCGACCGCCGGGCGCTGGTCGCCGCGACGCCGGGCGCTCAGCACGCGGCCACCGTCGTCGGCGAGCTGGCGCCGGGGACCTACGAGTTCACCGCGGTGCTGTCGAACGCCGCCGGCTCGACGCCGGCGAAGCCCGTCACCGTGACCGTTCGGGGATGACAGCGGATGCCGCGCCCGGCGCCTCTGAGAGGCGCCGGCCGCGGCATCCGTCACTGCTTACGCGTTGGCGTCCTGGCGCTTCAGGCGTGCCGTGGCGCGGCCGCGCTCGGTGGCGTCGAGGACGACCTTGCGGATGCGCACCTTCTCGGGCGTCACCTCGACGCATTCGTCGTCGCGTGCGAACTCCAGGCTCTCCTCGAGCGAGAGCTGACGCGGCGGGGTCATCGACTCGAACGTGTCGGCCGTGGAGGAGCGCATGTTGGTGAGCTTCTTCTCCTTGGTGATGTTCACGTCCATGTCGTCATTGCGCGAGTTCTCGCCGATGACCATGCCCTCGTAGACCTCTTCGGTCGGCTGCACGAAGAACGACATGCGCTCCTGCAGGGCGATGATCGCGAAGGGCGTCACCACTCCCGAGCGGTCGGCCACGATCGAGCCGTTCTGACGCGTGACGATGTGACCCGCCCACGGCTCGTAGCCGTGCGAGATCGCGTTGGCGATGCCGGTGCCGCGCGTCGTGGTGAGGAACTCGGTGCGGAAGCCGATGAGACCGCGCGAGGGCACGATGAACTCCATGCGCACCCAGCCGGTGCCGTGGTTCGTCATCGTCTCCATGCGGCCCTTGCGCGACGCGAGAAGCTGCGTGATCGCGCCGAGGTACTCCTCGGGCGAGTCGATCGTGAGGTGCTCGAACGGCTCGTAGGTCTTGCCGTCGACCTTCTTCGTGACCACCTGGGGCTTGCCCACCGTGAGCTCGAAGCCCTCGCGCCGCATGTTCTCGACGAGGATCGCGAGGGCCAGCTCGCCGCGGCCCTGCACCTCCCACGCGTCGGGGCGGCCGATGTCGAGCACCTTCAGCGACACGTTGCCGATGAGCTCGCGGTCGAGGCGATCCTTCACCATGCGGGCGGTGAGCTTGTGACCCTTCACCTTGCCGACCAGCGGCGAGGTGTTCGTGCCGATCGTCATCGAGATCGCGGGGTCGTCGACGTGGATGGCGGGCAGCGGCCGGACGTCCTCGGGATCGGCGATCGTCTCGCCGATCGTGATCTCCTCGATGCCGGCGATGGCGACGATGTCGCCCGGGCCGGCCTCTTCCGCCGGGTAGCGCTCGAGCGCGCGGGTCTTCAGCAGCTCGGTGATGCGCGCGTTCGAGTGCGTGCCGTCGTGGCGCACCCACGCGACCGTCTGGCCCTTCTTCAGCGTGCCGTTGAAGACGCGCAGGAGTGCGAGGCGGCCGAGGAACGGGCTGGAGTCGAGGTTCGTCACCCACGCCTGCAGCGGGGCCTCGTCGTCGTAGGACGGCGCCGGCACGTGCTCGAGGATCGCGCCGAAGAGCGGCTCGAGGTCGGCGTTGTCGGGCAGCTCGCCGTTCGCAGGACGGTTGCGCGATGCCGCGCCGGCGCGACCCGACGCGTAGACCACGGGCACGTCGAGGAGCGCGTCGACGTCGAGGTCGGGCACGTCGTCGTGGAGGTCCGACGCCAGGCCGAGCAGCAGGTCGTGCGCCTCTTCCTCGACCTCGGCGATGCGCGCATCGGGACGGTCGGTCTTGTTGACCAGGAGGATCACCGGCAGCTTCGCCTCGAGCGCCTTGCGCAGGACGAAGCGGGTCTGGGGCAGCGGGCCCTCGCTCGCGTCCACCAGCAGCACGACGCCGTCGACCATCGAGAGGCCGCGCTCGACCTCGCCGCCGAAGTCGGCGTGGCCCGGGGTGTCGATCACGTTGATCGTCACGGGCACGTCGGTGTGGACGCCCTTGTAGGTGATCGCCGTGTTCTTCGCGAGGATCGTGATGCCCTTTTCGCGCTCGAGGTCGTTCGAGTCCATCGCGCGTTCTTCCATGTGCTCGTGCGAGCCGAACGAGCCGGTCTGACGGAGCATCGCGTCGACGAGGGTGGTCTTGCCGTGGTCGACGTGAGCGACGATAGCCACGTTGCGGAGGTCCGGACGGAGGGCGCGCGCCATGAGGGAATCCTTGAAAGAGAATGGGGATGCCGGAATGCCGGCATCCCCATTCTATTGGGCGCTCCTGTGTGTCGCCTTTCGGCGCTGTGGTCAGCCCTCCAGGCCCGCTGCGAGCAGGGCCGCCCGCGCTTCGCGGCGCACGCGCTGCTCGTCGGGGTCGGGCACCGGGATGGCCGCGATGAGCCGTCGCGTGTAGTCCTCCTGCGGCGCCCGCAGGATCTGACCGGTCGCACCCTGCTCGACGATGTGCCCGTGATGCATCACGATGATCCGGTCAGCGAGCGAGTCGACGACCGCGAGGTCGTGGCTGATGAACAGGCACGCGAAGCCCAGGTCCTGCTGCAGCACGCGCAGCAGCTGCAGCACGGTGGCCTGCACCGACACGTCCAGCGCCGACGTGGGCTCGTCGGCGATCAGCAGCTTCGGCTGCAGCGCGAGAGCGCGCGCGATGCCGACGCGCTGCTTCTGACCGCCCGACAGCTCGTGCGGGTACCTGTTGCGGTACGAGCGGGGCAGCTCGACCGCGTCGAGCAGCTCCTGCACGCGCACGTCGAGCTGGCGGCCCTTCGCGACGTTCGCCAGCAGCATCGGCTCACCGATCGACTGGCCGATCGGCAAGCGAGGGTTGAGCGACGAGGACGGGTCCTGGAAGACGATGCCGACGTCCTTGTGCACGGTGTGCAGCAGACGGCGGTCCGCCTTCGAGATGTCGTGCCCGACGACCTCGGCGCGCCCCTCCGCGATCGGCAGCAGGCCGATGGCGGCGCGGCCGACCGTCGTCTTGCCCGAGCCGGACTCGCCGACGAGGCCGGTGACCTCACCCGGGAAGATCGAGAAAGTCGCGTGCTCGACGGCGCGGAACGCCGGGACGCGCCCGCGCTTGGGGTACTCGATGGCAACGTCCTGGAAGTCGAGCACCGGAGCGCCGAGGCCCTTGCGACGCTCTTCGTCCGCGCGCGCGGCCACATCCGCCAGTCGGATCACCGACGTGTCGCCGGCCAGCGCAGCCGTCGTGTCGATCGACTCCCCCGCCGCGTCGCCGATGCGCGGCACCGCCGCCAGCAGCTGCTGCGTGTAGGGATGCTGCGGACGGTTGAACACGGCGTCGACGGTTCCACGCTCGACGATCTCGCCCTTGCGCATCACCACGATGTCGTCGGCGATGTCGGCCACCACGCCCATGTCGTGCGTGATGATGAGGATGGCCGAGTCGAGACGGTGACGCAGGTCGCGCATGAGGTCGAGGATCTCGGCCTGCACCGTCACATCGAGCGCCGTGGTGGGCTCGTCGGCGATGAGCAGCTGCGGATCGCACGAGATCGACTGCGCGATCATGGCACGCTGCCGCTGTCCGCCCGAGAGCTGGTGCGGGTAGGAGTTGAACGCCTTCAGCGGATCGGGCAGCTCCACCATGTCCAGGAGCTCGAGCGCCCGGGCGCGCGCTGCGCTCGGCGTCATGCCCTTGTGGATGCGGAGCGTCTCGATGATCTGGAAGCCCACCGTGAACACGGGGTTCAGCGCGGTCATCGGCTCCTGGAAGATCACCGCGATCTCACGGCCGCGCACGCGGCGCAGCTCTTCCTTGCGCAGGCCCAGGATCTCGCGGCCGCCGAGCTTGACACTGCCGGTGACGCGGGCGTTCGAGGGCAGCAGTCCGAGCATCGCCATGGAGCTCGCGCTCTTGCCCGAGCCGGACTCGCCGACGATCGCGAGGGCCTTGCCCGACTCCACGAAGTAGTCGAGCTTCTTCGCCGCGGGCACCCAGTAGTTGTCGACGGCGAAGTCCACGGACAGGCCGCTCACTTGCAGCAGTGGGCCGCCGGTGGATTCGGTGTGGGGGGACGCGTTCATTGGATGGTCCTTGCGGGGTCGAGAGAGAGAATGGGGAGGTGACCGACCCTGCGATCCGCATCGACTCCCGTTTCAACCGCATTGCTGCCGTCATCGTCTGGAGTCTCGCGGCGCTCGCAGTGATCACCGCCGTATGGAGCTCGGACGCGCGGCTGACGTGGGTCTACGCCGGCGCTCCGCTGGCCGCGCTTCTCGGCTGGGCCGCCCTGTGGCGCCCGTGCGTCGTCGTGTCCGATCACGGCGTGCGCATCGAGAACGTCAGTCACGACGTCGATGTGCCGTGGGAGGCGCTCGTGCACGTCGACACGGCCCGCGCCCTGACGCTGCACACGCCGTCCGGCAGCTTCACCGCCTGGTCCGCGCCGGCGCCCGGCTTCTTCACCACGATGATGGGCAACGCCAAGGCGCGCCGCGAGGCGAGCGCCGCCGGCGGCGAGGCGCGTCCCAGCGACCGCCTGGGCACCGACTCGGGCAATGCCGCCCTCGTCGTGCGCGAGACGTGGCGCCGCCGCCTGGACGCCGGTCAGGTGGAGCTCGGCGTCGCCGACGAGACGCCGGTGAAGCGCCACTGGCACCTGCTCTACCTGGTGGCGTCCGCCGTGCTCGCGGTGGCGTCCGTCGCGCTGATCATCGCCACGGGCTGACCGCTTCTCGAGCATCATGCGCGGCGATCCGGTTCAGGCGAGATCTCCTCGTCGAGGACGTCGTCGCCGCGATCGCTCGTCACACCCGACACGGTCGTTCCGCCGCCGGCGGTGACCATCGCGCCCTCGGGCACATCGACGGTGGTGCCGCTGACGATCACCGCATCGTCCGGGAGGTCCTTCACCTTGCGGAAGACCACGCGCTTCTGGCGCGGGTCGAACGCATCGCGCAGGCCGTCGCCGACGAAGTTCACCAGCAGCGACAGGATCACGATGAAAGCCGCCGGCCACCAGAACAGCCACGGGCGGGTCTGGAACGCCGACTCGTTCGACGCGATCAGCAAGCCGAGCGAGACATCGGGAGCACGGACGCCGTAGCCGAGGAACGAGAGCGACGTCTCGAGGATGATGGCTGCGGCGATCAGCAGCGTCGTCGCCACGATCACGACGCCGATCGCGTTGGGCAGGATGTGCTTGAAGATGATGCGCGCGTCCGAAGCCCCGGCGACCCGCGCCGCCTCGACGAACTCGCGCTCACGCAGCGTCAGGAACTCGGCCCGGACCAGACGCGCGATGCCCGTCCACACGAAGAAGCCGAGGAACAGGGCCAGGAACAGCGGCCCCAGGTTGCCGACGGACGAACCGACCACGGCCCCGATGACGATCACCGGGATCACGATGACGATGTCGGTCAGGCGCATCAGCACCGCGTCGACCCACCCGCGATAGTAACCGGCGATCGCACCGACCACGACGCCGATGAAGGCGCCGATGAGGCCGATGATGAACATGATGTACGACGAGTTCACGAGGCCGCGCATGACCATCGCGAAGTAGTCCTTGCCGACCGTGTTCTGACCGAACGGGTGGTCGCCCAGCGAGAACGGGAAGAGCGTCAGCGTCGGCTTGCCGCCGTCGGTGATCGGGATCAGCTGCTCATAGTTCCACTTCCACCAGCCCGGGATCGGGCCGATGCCGGTCGCGGTGACGGCGAATCCGACGATCAGGATGAAGAGGATTGCGCTGATCACGGCGGGCTTGTGGGCGATGAACCGACGGAAGGTCAGTCGCCCCTGGCTGACGCCGCGCTCGTCGGCGGTCTGGACGTGCACGCCGCCTTCGGCAACCTGGCTGGGCGGTTCGAGGGACGGATCGATCGGGATGGACATTACTTGACCCTCACTCTCGGGTCGATTGCCGAGTAGGCGAGGTCGGCGAGGAAGTTGAACGTGATGGCGAACACGGCGATGACGACGAAGTACGCCATGACCGGGTTGGGGTCGGCATGCGAGAGACCCTGGTTGAAGAGAGCACCCATGCCGCTGAACGCGAAGATCCGCTCGGTGATGATCGCGCCACCGATGAGCGCGCCCACATCGGCCGCGACGATCGTGGTGATCGGGATCAGCGAGTTGCGGAACGCGTGGCGGACGATGACGGTGCGCTCCGGCAGACCCTTCGCGCGCGCCGTGCGGATGTAGTCCTGGTTCAGCGTCTCGAGCATGCCGCCGCGCGCGTAGCGCGTGTACGCCGCGAACGAGATGAGCATGAGGCTGATCGTCGGCAGCAGCAGGTGGGTGAACGTGTCGATGCTCTGGATCCACCAGTCGCCCTGCAGGTTCGGGGTCTCCGAGCCGATCGTGGCGATCGGGCGGCCGTTCACCTTCGGGTTGTTGACGTAGTCGTTCCAGCGCCCCATGAACTGGTTGAGGACGATGACGCCCATTCCCAGGATGCCGGTGAGGGCGCCGATGCGCATCGCCTGGCCCTTGTCGTACTCACCCAGGAACCAGCCCGCCGCCACACCGACGAGCGCCGAGGCGACGAAGAGCGCGAAGACGCCCCAGCCGTTGAACGAGTCGAGGAAGGGCTGCAGCACGAAGAACGCGGCCACCAGCACGATGACGGTCGCACCCGCCGTACGCCAGGCGTAGCGCGCGCGGGGTCCGGCGATGATCAGCACCATCGCGGCACCGAACGCGGCGATCAGCAGCGGCGTGAGTACGGGGCCGAGCGACGGGTAGAGGAACCACGCCGTGACGCTCATGCCGTAGAGCATGGCGCCCGTGGTGACGACCGATGCGGCGAAGACGACCAGGCGACGCTGCCTGTTCCCGCCGATGATCGCCTGCCAGAAGACGCCCGATATGAGGCTCAACGCGATGATCCACGGCCATGTGAACACCGGGCTGTCCAGCCAGTTGTTGAAGCCGAGGGCCAGGAAGACCTTGAGGAGAACACCCATCACGAACGAGGGCAGCGAGTAGAACAGGAAGCTGGCGAACGTGAACGAGTAGTCGATCGCGCTGTACTGACGCAGCGCCGAGACGATGCCGACCAGGATGCCGAGGACGATCGCGAGGATCGTCGAGGCGGTCACGAGCTGGAGCGTCGCACCCATGGCGCGAGCGAGAAGGACGTCGACCGGCTGGTTCTGGATCGTGACGCCGAGATCGCATCCGCCGAACGGGATGACGCAGCGTGCGGCGCCGAGAAGCCAGTTGAACCAGCGGACGGGAATGGGCTGGTCGAGGTTCAGCCAGTCGATGCGCTGTGCGATGAGCGCGTCGCGGTTCGGGCTGTTGGAGGCGTACAGATCCTCGAGCGGGTCTCTTGCCAGAGCCACGAGGGTGTACATCAAGAAGGATGCGGCGATGAGGATCAGGATCGAGACCCCGATGCGCCGCAGGACGAAGCTAAGCACTGGGCTGGCCCTTCATGCAGAAAAGGTAGCAGGCGGGCGACGGCGGCAGCAGAGGCCTGACGTCGCGGTCACCCGCAGTGGACGGGAAGACACACGCACGGGGCGCCGGGCTGCAAGAACCCGACGCCCCATGGCGTGGTGTTTCAGCTGATCACCGAATTACTCGGCGACCGTCCACTCCCAGAAGTTCCAGAACACACCGGTCTGGTTGCCCATGTAGGTGAGGCCCTCGATGTTGTCTGCGTGCGCCTCCAGGCCCGGGCTCTGCCACAGCGGCAGACCGTAGGCGTCGCCGAACAGCTCGGCGTCGGCCTGGACCGTGAGCTCATCGATGGTGTCGGTGTCGAGCGTCACCGGGATCTCACGGGCGATCTCGTCGACCGTGTCGTTGGCGTACTTGTTGAAGTTGCTGCCACCGAAGCTGGCGAAGATCTGCGGGACGGTGCCGTTGCCGACACCGGGCGAGATCCAGCCGAAGATGACCGCGTCGTAGATGTCCGAACCGAGCTGCGCGCTCCAGTCCTCACGGCCCACATCCTCGATCACGAAGCCGGCCTCAGCAGCCGAGGCCTGGATGGCCTCGAACGCGGCAACGCGGTTCGGGTTGTTGATGTTGTACATGAGGCGGATCGTCGGGGTCGCACCGGCGAGGAGCTCCTTGGCACCCTCGATGTCGACCTCGGCGTACGCGTCGGAGCCGTTGCTCGAGACAGCGTCCTCGTAGGACGACTGCGCCGGGATGAACAGCTGCGAGTTGAGGACCTCGGCCTCGGGGTTGATCGGCTTGATCAGCGTGTCGACGAGCTGCTGACGCGGGATCGTCTTGAGGAAGGCCTCACGGACGTTCTGCTCGGCCAGCGGGCCGGCGAACGTCAGGTCGAGGTGGTCGTACGCGAGCTGGTCGCCCTGGATCACCGTGGCACCGTCGATCGCCTCGAGCGCGGTCAGCGTGTCACCGCTCGCCTGCGGGGCGATGATGTCGACCTCGCCGTTCTGGAGGGCCGTGACCTGGGCCTGCGCGTCACCGATGAAGCGGATGACGAGCTCCGAGAACTGCGGCTTGAGGTCACCCGTGTAGCTCTCGTTGAGCTTGAGCGTCATCGACTGCGTGGGCTCGTACGAGTCGATGATCCACGGGCCGCTCGCCAGGTACAGCGACGGGTCCTCCGGCAGCGACGTCATGTCGAAGCCCGAGTTCCAGAAGTCGGCAGCAGCCTTGAGCGTCTCGTTGACCGGCGCCGGAGCGGCAACGTCACCGCGCGGGCTCGTCAGGATCGTGTCGATGAGCTCGGCCTGGTCGACGCCCGCCTTCTCGGAGACGACGTGGACCGGCTGGTCCATGAGGTCCTGGATGTTCCAGTCGACGAAGGGCTCGTCGTACTCGAGCGTGAGCGAGAGCTTGTCGTCGGCGACCTCGGTGATCGTCGAGGTCTTGAGACCCTCCGTGCTGCCGGCGTACGCGAAGTACTTCGTGCCGCTCACGGCCTCACCCGACTCCGGGTCGAGCGTGGCGTCGTCGAAGACGCCCGACGTTGCAGCCCATCCGAAGACGAGGTCGTCGGTGGTGATGGGCTCACCGTCGGACCACTCGAGCCCGTCGTTGAGGGTGTACTTGACCTGGAGGGGGTCCTCGCTGACGACCTCCATCGTGCCGAACGACTCGTCCGGAACGACCTCGTAGCTGTCGCTGACGTAGTAGAACGTGGACTTGGTGAGGTAGTCGATCTTGCCGTTGATGTCGAGGTTGCCGTTGTCGCTGTTCGAGTTCGTACCCGTGAACTCGTTCGTCTCAGCAACGGTCACCGCGGTGTCGGTGGCCGTGGGCTCCTCCGACTCCGGCGGGGTCGTCGAGCAGCCGGCAAGGACCAATGCGGTCACGCCGACGCCCGCCGCGACTCCGAGTGCGCGCATGCGCCACGTCGTCTTGTCAGACACTGTGTCTCCTCCTGTGCAGGGTAATGCGCGCGAGTACGGACAGAACCGGACGGGCGCGCGGATGGGAAAACGATAAGCATCGGTGGTGAGATGGTCAAAACGATCGGGGAAAACGTTACAGAGCCTTAACTCAATCGACGCGGAGTGTGACAATCTGACAAGATGACGCCGCTGAACCGGCCCACGGACCGGAGGGATTCCACTACGCTTGCTGCCCCCGATGCGTTCGAGCGCCGCCGCCTGACCTGGGAGGTCTGGATCGTTCTGGCGATCACGGTCGGTCAGTCGGCGCTCTACTCGGTCCTCTCGCTCGTCCGCAAGCTCCTCGCACCGGTCCCCCTGGGCCAGCAGCAGACCCAGGTGAATCCGTCACGCGATGTGCAGGCGTTCTGGGATGTGACCTACCAGCTGCTCTCCGTCTTCTTCGCGCTCGCCCTCGTCGCGCTCGTGGTGTACCTGCTGTGGGAGCCCGGGAGCAACGCGCTACGGCGCATCGGCCTCGACTTCACCCGATTCGGCGGCGACCTCGGCCGCGGCATCCTGCTCGCCGCCGTCATCGGCCTGCCGGGGCTGGCGCTCTACGCAGCCGGACGAGCTCTGGGGATCACGGTCGCGGTCGTGGCCTCGCCCCTCGACGCGGCGTGGTGGACGGTGCCGCTGCTCGTGCTGTCGGCGCTGCGCGCGGGGCTGACCGAGGAGGTCATCTTCATCGGCTACCTGTTCGACCGGCTGCGCCGGCTCGGCTGGAACGACTGGTCGATCATCCTGACCACCGCGGCCCTGCGCGGCGCGTACCACGCCTACCAGGGCATCGGAGCGATCGTCGGCAACTTCGTCATGGGCCTGGTGTTCGGCTGGTGCTACCGCCGGTGGGGGCGCGTCATGCCCCTCGTTGTCGCGCACACCCTGCTCGACATCGTCGCCTTCGTCGGCTATCCCCTCGCCGCGGCGCTGTGGCCCGGCGTCTTCGCCCCGATCCCGACGCCGTCGCCGTCGCCGACCCCGACGCCGTCCGCGTCCGCGTAACCGCGGCGTAGCCGCCCAGCGCGCCGCCCTTTCTCGGCGAGTGTGCAGCGCGCGCCCTTTCTCGGCGAGACCCCAGTGGGTGGACGAGACCGTGGGGTTCACCCAGGGTCTCGTCGGCCCACCGGGGTCTCGTCGAACCACGCCGGGCGCGCAGCGTGGGGCGCTGTGCGCAGGAACACCGGCCGGCGCGCGGCTCCTCCACAGACCGGGGGTTTCGGCGTTCGTCCACGAACGGCTCGGAGATCTTCGCCGCGGCTGCCGCGGCCCGACAGAGTCGACGGATGCCGCTGCTCACGTCCGCGCTGACAATCCAGCCATCGCCGATCTCGCTGTTGCGCGTCGACGACGTGCCTCATCCCGAACGCGCGGTGGCCCGGAACGACCTGGTCAAGGTTCGGCGCGGGGTGTACGCACCAGCGGAGGAGTGGCGATCGCTGCCGCCGTGGACGAGGTACCTGGCGCAGGTTCACGCTGCGCTTCTGCTGCATCCGGATCTCGTCCCCTCCCACGAGTCTGCTGTCGCGCTGCACGGCGGTCCGGTCTTCGGCAACCCCGGCGTCGTCCATGTCCTCGCACCGGCGACAGGCGCATCCAGGCTGGTCTCGGGTGTGCGCACCCACACCACAACGGACCACCGCGCACTCGTGCTGATCAGCGGGATCGCCGTCTCCGCTCCAGCCGAGGCAGCCGTCGACGTGGCTCGCGCGCGCCATCCCGCCATCGGGCTCGCGGTGGCGGATGCGATGCTGCGACGCGACGACACGGTCTCGCGCGAGGAGTTGGCGCGCATCAACGCGACGCGTTCGTCCAGCCGTGGCCGTGACATCGCACGATGGCCGCTGTCGCGCGCGACCGCGCTCGCGGAGACAGCGTTCGAATCCGTGAGCCGCGGCGTGATCGAGTGGCTGGGCTTTCCCGCGCCCGAGCTCCAGAAGACTTTCGTCACCCAACCGGACGAGGTGGACCGCGTCGACTTCGTGTGGGAAGAGGCATCCCTCGCTGGGGAGGCTGACGGGGACTTCAAGTTCGACGGCCGGTTCGGCGATGCGGCCACGCTCCTGAAGCAGCAGCGATCGCGAGATGCCCGACTTCGCGGGCATCTGCGAGCCGTCGCCCACTGGGGATGGCAGGATACGACGACGTTCACACCGCTGCGTACGCTCCTCCACGGCGCCGGACTCCGTGCCACCGCTCCCGAGAACTCCGCCGCGTTGATGTCGATGCGCCGTGTACTGGTCGGACGCGCCCCGCACCCGACCGACCCGCGTTAGCCCCCCTCCTCCGCGAGACAACAGTGGGCGGACGAGACCGCGGGGTTCACCCAGGGTCTCGTCCGCCCGCTGGGGTCTCGCTGCGCTGCCGCATCAGCCACGCCGCGCCGCCGCAT
>NZ_JBJDRL010000064.1:0-22453 GCF_044987475.1 Microbacterium sp. ZW CA_36 | reverse complement strand
GAGGCAGGTAGGCGGGCTGGGCCCCGGACGCGGGCGGGGCCGCGTACTGCGGAGGTGCGCCGTATGCAGGCGGGGCACCGTACGCGGGTTGCGCTCCGTAGACGGGTTGCGCTCCGTAGACGGGCTGCTGCCCCGGGGCGGCGTAACCCGCAGGAGCGTACCCCGGCGGGTACGCCGGGTAGCCCTGGCCCGGGAACGCGCCGGGCACGCCACGCGGCGCGATCGCGCGTCCGATGTGCTCGCGGTACGGATCGGGAAGGTCGGCGGCTCCGGAGTCCCGTCGCTCGACGTACGCCAGCAGGTCGAGGTCGAGCCCTTCGCGGCGCATGCGGCAGTCGATGTAGATGAGTGCCGTGGCGGTGGACTGCACGACGACAGCGACCGCCTGCAGGAGGAGCGTGAGAACCTGCGTGAGCAGGGCCGCCGCGATGAAGCCGATGATGGCCGTCGGCTCGGCGGCGCCGGTCGGTGCGATGATCGTCGTCAGCCCCATCGACAGGAAGCTCATCGGCAGGCTCACCACCTGCGCCACGGCCGCGAAGATGACGCTGATCACGATGATGACGCCGAGGGCCGGCCAGAAGCGGCCGCGCGTGAGCGTCCACGAGCGCGACAGCGCCTGCAGAATGGTCGCGTGCTCGACGATGATCGCCGCGGGCACGAGCAGCAGCTTGATCATCAGCCACCACGTCAGCGGGATCGCGGCAAGGATGACCACGATCGTGAGGGCGATGGCCGCCGGGGGTGCGGCGATGGCGATGCCGACGATCGCCAGGACGACGACGGTGACGAGCGCCGCCACCGCGAGGACCACCAGCAGCGAGTAGCCGATCAGCCGCCAGGCGATCGGCTTGACCTGCCGCCACAGCGCGCCCAGGGTGAGCTTCTCGGCGACGGCCGCGTGCGTCACCTCCACGACGACGATGCCCTGCACGATCACGCTCAGAGCGCCGGCGGCCAGCGACAGCACGATGCCCGCCACGGCGGTCAGGGCGATCGAGCCGGCCATGACCGTCTCGTACTCGTCGCTGCCGGGCTGCAGGGTGTTCAGGCGCGAGAACGTGGCCCACATGACACCGAGCACCCCGGCGAGCACGACGACGTACGCCAGCGTCTGCACCACGAGGGCGAAGCCCAGGAGCACGCGCGGGTTCTGGCGCAGCGCCGCGAAGGAGCGTCCCAGGATCGTGCCGAACGACAGCGGATGCAGCGGGATGATCCCGGGGCGGGACGCCGGCGTCCAAGCCGGGTACGCGGTCACGGTTTCCCCTTCCGTCGGCGCCGATGCGTCGGTGACGGCGCGGGTCGGCTGATCCCTATCGTTCCACATCGGCCATATGCCGCACCCGCCGCGCTCGGGTGGCTCCCGGCGCCCGCTCGGGCGAGGCTCGGCCGCTCCACAGGCCGTGTCGACTACTCTGTGTGAAGCGCATGGGGACGGCGCGTGCCGTCTGTGCCTGGAGAGAAGGAACGAACGCGCGCGATGACTTCACGCATCCTGGTGGTCGACGATGACACCGCCCTCGCCGAGATGATCGGCATCGTGCTGCGCACGGAGGGTTTCGAGACGGTGTTCTGCGCCGACGGCGCCGAAGCCGTCGATGTCTGGCGCACCGAGCGCCCCGACCTCATCCTGCTCGACCTGATGCTTCCCGGCATGGACGGCATCGAGATCTGCACCCGCATCCGCGCCGAGTCCGGCATCCCGATCATCATGCTCACCGCCCGCACCGACACGGCCGACGTCGTGAAGGGACTCGAGTCGGGAGCCGACGACTACATCGTCAAGCCCTTCAACCCGAAGGAGCTGGTCGCCCGCATCCGCACGCGGCTGCGCCCGGCGAGCCAGCAGGCGAACGACTCGCTGCGCATCGGCGACCTGACCGTCGACGTCGCCGCGCACGAGGTTCGTCGCGGCGACGGCCCGATCGCACTCACGCCTCTCGAGTTCGAGCTGCTGGTCGCGCTGGCATCCAAGCCTCAGCAGGTGTTCTCCCGCGAGATGCTGCTCGAGCAGGTCTGGGGCTACCACTACAAGGCCGACACCCGCCTGGTGAACGTGCACGTGCAGCGGCTGCGGGCGAAGGTCGAGAAGGATCCCGACAACCCCAAGATCGTCACGACGGTGCGCGGCGTCGGATACCGCGCCGGCGCCGTGGTCTGAGGCTCCCATGACAGCGCCGATCACGGGCGTGGCGCCGACGCGTGCGCACGTCGCGTGGTGGCGGCTGTGGCGGGCGTGGCCCGGCACCATCGCCGGGCTCTGGCGACGCTCGCTGCGCTTCCGCACGCTGCTCGTGACCATCGGCCTCACCGCGCTCGCCGTCGTCGTCGCGTGCGTGTGGATGGGGCTCGCGATCCAGAACGACCTGTTCACCTCCCGCAAGGACCAGGTGCTGCTGGACGCCGAGCAGGCCAGGGGGGCGGCGCAGCGCACGCTCGACGCCGCCGTGCAGAGCGACGTCGTCCAGCTGCAGAACGTGATGACGCTGGCGTTCACGGCGCTGCGCGACCAGTCGTCGGCTCAGATGGTCGCGGCCTACCGCATCGGTCCGCCCGTGCCCAATGCCCCGCAGGACTTCAGCACCGACGAAGCCGAGATGCCCGATCTGCTGACGACGTCGATGCGCTCGCTCGTGCGCACGAACCCCGACCAGCAGATCTGGCAGCCGGTCGCCCTCCCCGACGGCGCCGATACCAGCGTGCCGGGGATCCTGGTCGGCCAGCAGCTCACGATCGAGGGGGTCGCGTCGTACGAGCTCTACCTGGCGTACGACCTCGCGAACGCGCCGCAGACCCTGACGTTCGTGCAGCGCACGCTGTGGGTGGTCGGCATCGGGCTGGTGCTGCTGATCAGCGGCATCGCGTGGTTCGTGCTGCGCTCGGTCACCGCGCCGATCAGCGAGGCGGCCGACACCAGCGCCATGCTCGCAGCCGGTCGCCTCGACGTGAGGCTGCAGGTGCACGGCGAGGACGAGCTCGCGACCCTCGGCCGCTCGTTCAATGCGATGGCCGACAGCATCGAGTCGCAGATCAAGGAGCTCGCCGAGCTCTCGCTCGTGCAGCAGCGCTTCGTCTCGGACGTGTCGCACGAGCTGCGCACGCCGATGACGACGATCCGCCTCGCCGCCGACATGATCAACGACCAGCGGGCGGACTTCGACCCCGCTACCGCGCGGGCCGCCGAGCTGCTGAACGCCCAGGTGCAGCGGTTCGAGACGCTGCTGACCGATCTGCTCGAGATCAGCCGCTACGACGCGGGATCGGTGCAGCTGGAGCTCGAGCCGACGAGCCTCGCGCACCTCGCCGAGGACGTCATCGCATCCATGCAGCAGCTGGCCGAGCAGCATGGCACGGACGTGCGTCTCGTGGCTCCCGGGGGATATTCCCCGGTCGACATGGACCCCCGGCGTGTGCGTCGCGTGGTGCGCAATCTGCTGGGCAACGCGATCGAGCACGGCGAGGGGCGCCCGATCGTGGTCACCGTCGACAGCGACCAGCAGGCCGTCGCCATCGGGGTCCGGGACTTCGGCCTCGGCATGAAGGCGGCGGACGTCGAGCACGTGTTCGACCGCTTCTGGCGCGCCGATCCGTCCCGCAAGCGCACGATCGGCGGCACCGGACTCGGCCTCTCGATCGCGCTCGGCGACGCGAAGCTGCACGGCGGCGAGCTCGCGGTGTGGTCCGAGCCCGGCCGCGGCACCAACTTCGTCCTCACGCTGCCGCGGCAGGACGTTCCGCTGGCCGGCGCGTCGCCTATCCCCGTCGATCCGGGCGACGATTCGGTGGCCGCCCTCGATGACCTCGGTCTCACGGCGCCCGTCGATGTGTCGCGCGTGGACGCCGGAACGGACGGCGATCGCCGGACGGCGACGGATGCCGGATCGCCGGGAGGGACACGATGACCCGGGCGCGCGGCATCCTGGCAGTGCTGCTGGCGCTGTGCGCGGTGGTCGTCACCGGGTGCGCCGGTTTCCCCACGAGCGGGCCTCCGGAATACGGACTCGAGAGCGGCGGCACGGACGACGATTCGCAGAACGTCGCCTTCATCCCCAACAGTCCGCAGCCCGGGGCCACACCCGAGCAGATCGTCGAGGGCTTCGTCGACGCCGGGTCGGGGCCGGGCGTGCGGGGCGACTGGACGGTCGCCCGTGAGTTCCTCGCGCCGTCGTTCCGTGAGACCTGGAAGCCCGAGACGGGCGTGTTCGTCGACGAGCGCGCCGAACGCGACTACGTCGAGACCCAGGAAGGGGCCGTCGACTTCGTCTACGACGTCGTGGCATCCGTCGACGACAAGGGCGCCTACGAGCGCGCCGACATCGCCACCGCGAGTTCGACGTTCCGCCTCGCGCAGCAGTCAGACGGCGAGTGGCGCATCACCGAGGCGCCCGACGGCATCTGGCTCGACGAGGCCCAGTTCCCGACTGTCTTCAACCGCTATCCGGTGATGTACTTCGACCCCACGTGGCAGTACCTCGTGCCCGACGTGCGCTGGTTCGCGATCACCAGAGCCCCGGGCAGCATCGCGGACGCCCTCGTCAACAAGCCTCCGAGCGAGTGGCTGGCAGGTTCGGTGGACACAGCCTTCCCCGATGGCGTGGCCTTCGTCGCGGCCGTGCCGAACGACGAGGACGGTGTGGACGTCGCTCTCACGGGCGACGCGATGCTGGCGGTCGACAGCGACGTCCTCGACCGTATGCAGACCCAGCTGGAGGTGAGTCTGCGGGCGGCCGGGGTGACCCAGGTCGCGATGACCGTCGACTCCACGCAGATCGACGCGGAGCCGGTCGCGGTGCGCTCCACGCGGGTGCCGGCGGCGCCGCTCGTGCTCACCGAGCAGGGCTTCGGCTTCCTCACCGGCGACGAGATCGACAAGATCCCCGGCCTTTCGGCGGCCGTCGAGGCGAACGCACCGGTCAGCGTGCAGGTCGGCGCCCAGCGCGACCTCGCTGCAGCGAAACTCGCCTCGGGCGCGGTCGTGCGGCTGAACTCGGCGGGAACCGACGCCGAATCGCTCGATACCCGCGTGGGACTGGTCGATCCCGTCATCGACGGCTCGGGCGCGGTGTGGAGCGTTCCGCAGGACCAGCCGTCGGCGCTGCGCGCCTTCCTGCCCGGGGGCGATGTCGTCGAGATCGCCGATGCGTGGAGCGAGGCGACCGCCATCGCCGGGATGTCGCTGTCGCGCGACGGCACCCGGATGGCCGCCGTCGTCAGCGCCGGCGGCCGGACGGTGCTGGTGGTGGCCGGCGTCCTGCGGAACGCTGACGGCATTCCGGTCGGACTCGGCACCCCCACGATGCAGCTCGCCGTCGTCGGCGGCGCTGTGGTCGGCGTCACCGACATCGGCGTCACGTGGATCGACGACGTGTCGATCGGCGTCCTCGCCGGCGCGGAGTCCGAGTCGACCGTCGTCGAGCAGGTCGTCGGCGCGCCGACGTCGCTGTCTACGGCGTCAGCGGGCATGGCATCGATCGCCGGCGGCACAGGTGGCTCGAGCCTGCGCCTGAGGGCCGACGACGGCACGCTCTACGTCAAGCGCGGGACGGCGTGGCAGCCGACCGCGACCGGCGTCCTCGTACTCGCGACGCAGCAGGGGGCGCCGCAGTAGGTTCCTCCCCAGCGGTGCGCCGGGGCGGCCTCTCCACGGATCGGCCGGGCGGCAGCCGCGGCCGGAGACGGCGACGCGAGGCTGGTCCCCGTGATGGCACAGCTGATCGTGGCGGTGCGCGAGGCGTGCGCCGATGCGCTCGCCCTGCTCCTGCCCGTCTGGTGCGCGGGATGTGACGAACCCGACGTCGCGCTCTGCGAGCGGTGCGCTCTGGCGCTGCAACCGGAGCCGCGGTGCCGGGTCGTCGATGCGCCTGGCGGCGGGGTCGCGGTGTGGAGCGGGCTCGCGTTCGAGGGCGTCGCGGCGCGGGTGCTGCGCGCGATCAAGGAGGAGGGGCGAACCGGGCTCGCCACGGCGCTCGCACCGGCGCTGGCGGCCGCTCTCGACCGGGCCGGCGCCGCCGGCTGCGTGCTCGTTCCGATGCCCACCTCCCGCGCGGCGTACCGGCGGCGCGGGTTCCGGGTGCCCGAGCTCCTGCTCCGCCGTGCACATCGCCGCGGGCGACGGCTGCTGCGTATCGCGCGGCGGACGGACGACCAGCGCGGCCTCGATCGAGACGCGCGGCGCCGCAACGTCGCAGGCAGTCTGGTCGCCACATTCGCCGCGGCCGCACCACCCGTTGCGGGGACGCTGCGAGGCGCTTCGGCGAACGTTCGCCCGGCCGCGGGCCTGCAGGTCGTGGTGGTCGACGACGTCGTCACGACGGGCGCAAGCCTCGCTGAGGCGGTCCGTGCGCTGCGGGCCGAAGGCGTCGACGTGGTGGCGGCGGTCACCCTCACGGCGACGCCGGGACGGGGTGGCACACGCGGATGAACGGGACCCGTCGCATTCGAAACTCACAGGTGACAGAGTCCGGACGCCGGGCTACCGTGGGGGTGACAAGGCGACTGATGGTCCGCCCTTGGCCGGGCGGACCGGAACAAGGAGGCAGGGATGGAAACCAGCATCGTCGGCGTGGGAGTAGGGATCACGGATCGCTTCCGCGGAGTCGTCGAAGAGAAGGCTCTCCGCATCGAGAACCTCGCGCCACGCGCTCAACGCGTCGAAGTCAAGGTCACGCACCGCGCCTATCACAACGGGCGGATGGAAGACGAGACCGTCGAGCTCACCGTGAACGGCAAGGGTCCCGTCATCCGGGCCGAGGCCACGGACGGAGACAAGTTCACCGCGCTGGACCTCGCCGTCGACAAGCTGTGCGAGCAGCTGCGTCGCGCGAAGGACAAGCGCGTCGACGCGCGCAACCACCCCCGGGGAGCGAAGTTCGAGAAGGGCAGCGGTGCGATCGAGGGGATCGACGTGCAGCCGGCGTCCGTCGAGGTGCTCCGCGCCGTCGCGACCGGCGAGATCCCGATCGTCACCGGCAACGAGGAGGAAGAGGGCTACACGCCCGTCGTCATCCGGACGAAGGAGTTCCACCCCGAATGGATGTCGGTCGAGGAGGCCGTCGATCGCATGGAGCTGGTGGGCCACGACTTCTTCCTGTTCATCGACGCCCGCACCGACCACCCCAGCGTCGTATACCGCCGCAAGGGCTGGGACTACGGCGTCATCTCGCTGACCACGCAGGCGCAGCCGGAAGAGCTGGCGTCCTGAACCGGGGCACGTCGTTCTGACAGGCGGCAGCCTGACAGACAATGAGGGGTGCGGCCGTCTCGGCCGCACCCCTCATCTGTCTCCGCGCGCGCCCGGTCCCGGCACGCTGCGCGGCGGCATCCCCATCCGGAAGGACCTCCGTGATCATCCGCAACGTGCGCCCCTGGGGCGCCGACGCCGCCGACATCCACATCGAGAGCGACCGCATCGCCGCGATCTCACCACACGACGCTTCGGTGGCGCCGGGCACGGACGACGTGGACGGGCGTGGACGACTGATCCTCCCCTCGTTCAGCGACGTGCACGTGCACCTCGACTCGTCCCGGATCGGGCTGCCGTTCCGTCCCCACACCGGTGCACCGGGCGTCTGGGGCATGATGCTCAACGACCGCAACAACTGGCGCGACACCCAGGTGCCGCACGCCGAGATCGTCGCGGGAACGCTCGAGCAGATGATCGCGAAGGGGACGACCCGCGTCCGCTCCTACGCGCAGGTCGATGTGGACTGCAAGCTCGAGAAGTTCGACTCCGTCCTCGCGGCGAAGGAGAAGTTCCGGAGCCACGCCGACGTGCAGATCATGACGTTCCCGCAGGCAGGGATCCTCCGCGAGGCCGGCACGGTGGAGTACCTCGAGGAGTCGCTGAAACAGGGCGCCGACGTCATGGGCGGCATCGACCCGAGCCAGCTCGATCGCGATCCGGTCCGGCATCTTGACATCGTGTTCGGGCTCGCGGAGAAGTACCAGGTCGAGGTCGACATCCACCTGCACGAGCCGGGTGCACTCGGCGTCTTCAGCACCGAGCTGATCCTCGAGCGCACGCGTGCGCTCGGCATGCAGGGAAAGGTCACGATTTCGCACGCCTACGACCTCGGCTCGGTGTCGGAGGCCGTGAGCCGCCGACTCATCGACGAGTTCGCCGAGCTGGATGTCGCGATGGCGACGGTCGCTCCATCGACGACGGGGCACCTGCGGCTCATCGATCTGGTCGAAGCCGGCGTCCGGGTCGGGTTGGGCGAGGACGGCCAGCGCGACTACTGGAGCCCGTACGGAAACTGCGACATGCTCGACCGCACGTGGCAGCTCGCGTTCGTCAACGGCTTCCGCCGCGACGACTACATCGAACTCGCGCTCGCGGTCGCCACGATGGGCGGTGCATCGATCATGAGCCACTCGACGCCGCGCGTCTCGGGCGTGGGGGATCGTCCCGGCGTCTCCGCGGGCGACCGCGCCGACCTCGTGCTCGTCGACGGCGAGACCCCGACGAGCGCCGTCATGGACCGGGGCGTCGATCGCACCGTCATCCACGACGGCCGCATCGTCGCGGACGGGCTTCGCGTCGTCGGGACCTGACCGGCCGCGTGCGGCGGACCGAGGTTTGGCGTCCCGCGCCGGCGGCCCGAACCCGGGGCCGCGGCAGCGTCAGTCGATGAAGCCGTCGAGGATGCTGCCGATCACCAGGCCGCCGAGGATGCCGCCCATCAGGTCGCTGCCGCCGCTGCGGCGACCGCCGCCCCAGCCGCTCTGCTGACCGTAGCCCGGCCCGCCCCACTGGTCGGGCTGCGGGCGGGCGGCATCGATGTCGCGCTGCGCGAGCTGCAGCGCCTCGCTCGCGAGGAAGGCGGCGCGGCGGGCCATGGCGAACGCCTGCTCGCGGTGGTCCTCGTCGATCGTGGTGACCGCGGCAGCCGACGCCCCGAGGTAGCGGTCGAGGTCGAGGCGCACGCGCTCGGCCTCGGCGAAGCGCGTGCGGGCGTCGGCGCCGATCCAGCCCCGGTGACCGGCGATGACGTCCCGGGAGACAGCCAGCTGCCGATCGGCGTCGTCGATCGCGTGCCGGACGTGCTCGAGCGGTGGGATCGGACGAGCGGCGCGTTCGCGGGCGGCCGCGATCGCGGCATCCAGCCCGGCGTTCGCCTCGCGCAGGCGCGTGAGCTGCTCGAACGGATCGGTGTTGACGCCGGCGGCCGGAAGCGCGGCCAGAGCGGCCTGCAGCTCCGCGATCGCGGCGCTGACGGCGGGGGACTGGGGCTCTCGGAGGGCGACGACGAGGTCGCCGCGGGAGTCCTCGATGATCGCGGCGAGCGTGGACTCGGCGCGCAGCGCCTCGACCTCGAAGGTCTCGACGGCGTCGATCAACGTCTCGGCGCGGCGGACCGACTCGGTCGACGCCTCGAGTGCCATGTTCGCCTGCTCGCGCTGTCCGGCCTCGCGGCGCCGCTCGGCGACGCCGGCGCTGTGCTCGGCGAACCCGAGCAGCTGCTCCGCCTCGGCGGGGTTCGCCTCGATCTGCGAGAGCGCGTGCGCCGAGTACCGGACCGCCAGCCGCTCGACGGTCGAACGGGCGTCGGGGAGGCGCAGTCGCAGCCGAGCGGCATCCGCTCGCACCCGCGCGATGACTTCGGGAGCGCGACGTGCTCGCTCGATCGCCGCCGCGAGCGCCTGGGTGCGGTCGTCGAGCAGATCCTCGGCCCACTCGCACAGCTGCACGATGCGCGCGTTGCGGGTGCGCAGCTCGTCAGGCGTGTCGGGGATCTCGTCGTGGTTCAGCTGGTGCAGGTGGAACGCCTCCTGCATATGGGTGCGCACGGACTCCACCGCCTCGCGGAGCTCGGTGGTCGGACCGGCGCCGAGTTCGGCGTCGGCGAACGCGAGCTCGTCGGTGGTGAGCCGCAGGCGCTCGTCCGCTGCCACCAGCGTCTGCTGCGCGCGGCGCGCCAGATCGGCGTCCTGCGTGTTCAGCTCTTCCTGCTCGCGCTTGCGTCTGCCCCAGAATCCGGCCATGGATCGATCCTACGGGGGCCGCTGAGAGCAAGCTGAAGCGAGCGGGCGGCGGTGTGCAATGTTCGCGCACAGCGTCGCTGCGCCGGGTGAGTGATCGCCCGGCGCGCCGTCATCTGTGGCGGCGGGGGTGTCTCAGCCGTCGGTGCGCTTGTGCCGGGGCTTGCGCGCCGGCCGGTCGTCGTACGAGCCGCGGGCGCTCGAGTCGCCATAGCCGCGGCTGGTCGAACCCCGGTCGTCGCGGCGGGGGCGAGAGGCGCCATCCGTCCGGCGCTGCGGGCGGCCGCTGTCGGGGCGCAGCTCGATGAGCTGTCCCGAGATGCGGGTGTCGGCGAGCCGGTCGAGGGCGTCGCGCGAGAGGTTCGCGGGAAGCTCGACGAGCGAGAAGTCGGGCATGATCTTGATCGCGCCGAAGTCGTCGCGGCGCAGGCCCCCCTCGTTCGCGAGTGCGCCCACGATCTGACGCGGCTCGACGCGCTGGCGCTTGCCGACGGCGATGCGGTACGTCGCGAAGCCCTCGCGCGGGGCACGGCGCTCGCCGCGCTCGGGACGGTCACCACGATCCGGCCGGTCGCCGCGGTCCGCGCGCTCTCGCGAGGGCGAAGGCTCGGCGTCGGGCTCGAGGAGAAGTGGCGTGTCGCCCTGCGCCACCACGGCGAGGGCGGCAGCCACGTCGGCCTCGGGAACGTCGTGATTGCGGACGTAGTGGGCCACGATGTCGCGGAAGGCCTCGATGCGCTCGGCCTCGCCGAGGGCGGCGGTGATGCGGTCGTCGAAGCGCGAGAGGCGGGTCACGTTCACCTCGTCGACGCTGGGCAGCGGGATCTCGGTGAGCTGCTGACGGGTGGCGCGCTCGATCATCTTGACCAGGCCGCGCTCGCGCGGCGTGACGAAGCTGATGGCGTCGCCGCTGCGGCCGGCGCGACCGGTACGGCCGATGCGGTGGACGTAGGACTCGGCATCCGTCGGGATGTCGTAGTTGACGACGTGCGAGACGCGCTCGACGTCGAGGCCACGGGCGGCGACGTCGGTCGCGACCAGGATGTCGAGCTTGCCCGACTTCAGCTGGTTGACCGTCTTCTCGCGCTGCGGCTGGGCGATGTCGCCGTTGATGGCGGCGGCGGAGTAGCCGCGTGCGCGGAGCTTCTCGGCGATCTCCTCGGTGACGCTGCGCGTCCGGCCGAAGACGATCATGCCGTCGAAGTTCTCGACCTCGAGGATGCGCGTGAGGGCGTCCATCTTCTGCTGCCACGCCGTGATGAGGTAGCGCTGCGAGATGTTCGCCGAGGTCTGGGTCTTGGACTTGACCGTGATCTCTTCGGGGTCGCGCAGGTACTGGGACGCTATCCGTCGGATCTGAGCGGGCATGGTCGCCGAGAACAGGGCGACCTGCTTGGTGGCGGGAGTCTCGGCGAGGATGGTCTCGACGTCCTCGGCGAAGCCCATCTTCAGCATCTCGTCGGCCTCATCGAGGACCAGATACTGCAGCGCAGAGAGGTCGAGAGTGCCCTTCTCGAGGTGGTCGATGATGCGGCCCGGCGTTCCGACGACGATGTGCACGCCGCGTCGGAGAGCGGACAGCTGCACGCCGTAGCCCTGGCCGCCGTAGACGGGGAGGACGTGCACGTCCTTCAGGTGGCCGGCGTACTTCTCGAACGCCTCGCACACCTGCAGCGCGAGCTCGCGCGTGGGGGCGAGCACGAGCGCCTGCGGGGTCTTCTGCGACAGGTCGAGCCGGTCGATGATCGGCAGCGCGAACGCGGCGGTCTTACCCGTTCCGGTCTGCGCCATGCCCACGACATCGCGCCCGCCGAGGAGCGTCGGGATGGTGGCCGCCTGGATCGCCGAAGGCGTCTCGTAGCCGATGCCCTTCAGCGCCTTGAGGACGGGCTGGCTGAGCCCGAGGTCGGAGAAGGTCATCGCTGCGGGCTCGGTCTGAGCCTCGACTTCGATCTGATCGGCGTCTGTGTGCACAGTTAAGCGTAGCGGGACCCGCCTGGGAGGCGACAGGATGCCGCTTCCCGCGCGATCTCGGACGCCCTGAGCTGCGGCATCCGCGGTCCCAGATCAGGTGATTTCGCGGAGGTAGGACGGTCTGCGCCGAAACGGTCCTACCCCGGCGAAATCACCTGAATTCGAAACGGAGGCGGCGCGGCCCGCAGGAGCGTGCGGCGACGGTGGCCCGAACCGCGACGTCGCAGCGCGGACCGATACGTCAGGTGATCGCGGTGCGGCGGGTGAGGTCGGGGTGCCGCGGTGGCACGAGCCAGTTCACGAGTGCGATCGCGAGCGGCAGGCCGAGACAGAACGCACCCAGTACCTGCCACGGGATGTCGGCGAGCAGAAGAGCGCCCTGCGACTGGATCGCGAAGCCGATGGGCGGCAGGATGCCGGCGATGGCGCCCGCCATCGTGCCGAAGCCCGCGATGATGAGGCCCTGCCAGAATCCGACGTTCCGGCGCAGCACCGGCGTCCCGCCGACGGCCGCGAGCGTCGCGTCGTCGGGCCGCCGTTCGAAGCGGGCCAGCCCCAGGGCGACGGCGCTCGCGCCGAGCACGAGGACGGTCACGACGGACAGCAGCGGGACCATCCAGGTGGCGTCGCTCGGTGGCCCCGCCTCGACGGTCTGCGCGAGCGTGAAGTCCTCACCGCTCGCGAGCTCGACCTGAGCCTGGAGGCGGTCGCGCTCCTGCGTCGACAGCGGCGCCTCGAGCGAGGCGATCACGCGTTCGGGAACGGCGGCGATGCCGAGTCGAACCGCCGTGGCCGGGGCGATGGCGATCGCGGTCGGCTGCCGCGGTGCGTCGACGACGATCGCGTCGACCTGCTCCGTCCATGCGGGGTCGGCGATTCGCCGGTCCGACGACGGTATCCAGACGTTGCTCGGCATCCCATCGATGAGGTCGCCGCCTGACCATGCCGCGATCGAGATCTCGCCGTCCGTGACGAAGCGCTCGTCCGCCACGATCGCCGCGCCGTCGCGGTAGGCGTCACGCTGACCGGCAGTCAGCGTGATGCCGAGCACCGTCTCCAGATCCTCGGGTTCCACCACGGACAGCGGATTGTCGGGATCCTGGCCGTTCGAGGTGAAGCTGTCGTCCCGCTCAGGATCGAGCAGGTGCTGCGGGGGAAGCAGGGCGATCGCGAGGGTGAGCTCGTCCGGCACCTCTTCCGGCGAGCCGTAGTTCCAGTGACTCGGCTGCTGCCGCGCGACGACGGCGAGATCGGTGGCGCCCGTATCCTCCGCGACGTCCACCGCGGCGGCCCTACCGTCCTCCGCCGCGTCGGGGTCGACCAGCCCCGTCGTGCCGGCGGCACCCGGCCAGATGTTGATCGAGAGACTCCCGGGAGGGGCGGCGTAGTACCAGGTGCGCGCGTTCTGAGCCGTCTGCATCGAGGACTGCCCGACCGCGAACACCCCGATGAACACCGTCGCGGCGATGGCCGCGAACGCCGGCACCGTGCGCCCCGCATTGGAGGCGGCATCCCGCGACGCGATCCTGGCCGCGAGCCCCACGCGGGAGAGGATCCGGGACGTCATCCACAGGAGCCAGCCGCCCGACATGAGGATGCCCACCTGCGTGAGGATCGGACCGACGACGATGCCGAACGCCGGGATGTATCGCAGCGGGGAGTCGCCCGGGAGGTCGGAGACGTTCACCGCGGCGACCACGACGGCGCACGCGATCGTCACCGCGACGCCGACGACCAGCACGATGGATCCCCACACCGGCCGCGCCACTCCCGGCTTCTGCGGGCGCCGAGCGCCACTCAGCGCGCGGAGGACGTCGGTCCTCGCGACCGTGCGAGCCGGGACCAAGGCTGCCGCGGTGCCCACCACGATCGCGAACACGAAGATGGCGGCGAGCCCCGGCCAGGGCACGTGGAAGCCCCAGTACTGCGTGGCGCTCCCGTCGGCCGTGAGCGCGACGACCAGTGCCGCTGTTCCGACGCCGAGGATGAGCCCGATGAGGCCGCCGAGTGCGCCGAGCGTCGTGCCCTGGAGCAGGACGATCCGCGACAGATCGCCGCGATTCGCTCCGACGCTCGCGGCCACGGCGAGCGACCGCTGCTGACGGCGTGCCGTCACCGCGAACGCGGCGCCCGCGAGCATGACCACGACATAGGCCGCGAACAGTCCGCCCGCCGAGATCACGAGCACGATCGGCCACACGCTCGCCCACTGGTCCAGCACCGAGCCGCGCACCTCTTCGCGCAGCGCGGTCGGCGGATCGAGCACCACTGCGCGCGAGTACGCGACGACGCCGTCTTCGTTGAGCGCCTGCACGCCCTCCCACGACAGGGCGAGTGCGGGCAGATACCAGCGTCGCTCGCCGCCGATCACGCCGCGCAGTTCGGCGGTGCCCGGCAGGAACACCGCACTGGCGGCATCGGGCAGGATCGCGGCATCCAGCGTTCCTACGATCTCGAAGGTGCCCGCGCCGTCGGCGAGCGTCAGATCCTCGCCGATACCGACGTCCAGCCGTTCGAGGGTCGCCGGAGTCACCATCGCCTCGGTAGCGCTCGTCGGACGCTCGCCGTCGACGATGTCGAACGCACCCGAGAATCGCGGGTCCCAGGCGTCGCCCGTCCACGCCGCGACGAGACCCACGCCGTCGCGCGTCTCGATGCGCGCGCTCGCGCTGGTGAGGAGGACCGTCTCGGTGCCGGCCGGCAGCGCGTCGGTCGGGTCGTCGGCGATCGGTCCGTCGGGCAGCTCCCAGCTGCCGTCGTCGCCCGCCGGATAACCCGTCCACTGCGGCTGCGTGGGCGCTTGCCAGAACCCTTCGCCCGGGACGCCGGCGGGAGTGATCCACGCCTGCATCTCACCCAGCTCGGCCCGCAATCTGTCTTCTGGCGCGCCGAGAGTGCTCGCGGCGAAGATGCCGTAGGCGGTCATCGCGGCGATGGGAAGCGCCACGAGTGTCGCGATCAGCAGGCTCGACAGCCTGGTGCGGCGCACCTGCCGGCGAGCCAGCAGCGCCGCGACGCGCCACCGCGACCATCCGCCCCCGCGCGCACGCAGCGCTGAAGCCTCCTGTCTCACGCTCGCCTCGACGGGCGCCTCGAGAACCCCCGTCATCGCGGCCCGGCGAGCAGGGACTCCGCGCCGGCGCGGCGGGACTCGTCGATGATCCGGCCATCGCGGAGGAACACGATGCGGTCGGCGAAGGCGGCATGGCGGGCTTCGTGGGTGACCAGGATGCCGGCGGCTCCGGCATCCACCCGCGCGCGAAGCATCTTCAGCACGAGCTCGCCGGTCACCGAGTCGAGTGCGCCGGTCGGCTCGTCCGCGAGGATCAGACGGCGGCCGCCGACGACGGCCCGTGCGATGGCGACGCGCTGCTGCTGGCCGCCCGACAGGTCGTCGGGATACGCGTCCGCCTTGGCCTCGAGGCCGACCGATGCGAGCGCATCGCGTCCGGCGCGACGGGCGACCCGGGTACGGAACCCGTCCAGCTCCAGCGGCAGCGTGACGTTCTCCAGCGCCGTGAGCGTCGGGATGAGGTTGAAGTCCTGGAACACGAAGCCGAGCGAACGTCGCCGCAGGCGTGCCAGCTGCTTCGGCGACTGCTCGCTGAGGTAGGCGCCTTCCACGACGACTTCGCCCGTCGTGGGGATCGCCAGCCCGCCCGAGATCGCCAGCAGCGTGGACTTGCCCGATCCCGACGGTCCCATCACCGCGACCAGTTCGCCGCGGCACACCTCGAGGTCGACGCCCGAGAGAGCTGAGACGGCGGTGGCACCCGTGCCGTACTGCTGCGTGACGCCGATGAGCCGCAGCACCGTGTCGGTCATCGCGCCGTCTCGACGGGTTCGACCGGCGACTCCTTCGCGGGGCGGCCGCGCTTGGGCTTGTCCGTCGACAGCTGCAGGGCCATCGCGTGATCGGGATGCAGCGCCAGACGCTGCTCGGAATGATCGAGCCAGCGCACCTCGGCCTCGGCGGCGAAGATCATGGAGTCGACGACGAGCGACCAGGCGAGCTCCTCGGGCCCGTCGGGGTTCGCACCCGCGTACTTGGCCCGGTTGAGCTCCTGCAGCTGGGTGATTGACGCGCGGCGCTGCGTCTGGATGATGTCCGAGACGTCGACGCCGGGGAGAGTCGCGGCGACGGCCAGCTTGATCGCCAGCTCGTCGCGGGTGCCCTGGCTGCGCTGGACCGGCGAGCTCAGCCAGGCGTGCGCCTCGGCGGCTCCGGCATCCGTGATCTGCCAGTAGACATGGCCCTGTTCGTCGATGTCCCCCTTCTCGACGAGGCCGTCGCGTTCGAGGCGGTCGAGCGTGTTGTAGATCTGACCGACGTTGAGCGGCCAGGTGGACCCGGTGCGGCGGTCGAACTCGGCGCGCAGCTGGTAGCCGTAGCACGGACCTTGATCGAGGATGGCGAGCAGACTCTGTCGGACGGACACGGGAGCTCCTTCGGGTCGGAGGTGACGGAATCGCGTCAGAAGCGCAGCGCGTCGATGACGTTCGAGCGCACCGCGACGAGGGCGGGGATGAACCCGGCGAGCGCGCCGATCGCCACAGCGGCGACGAGACCGGTGAGGGCCGCGCGCATCGGGAACGGCGGGACGTCCTGCATCCCCTGGAACATCTCGAGCACGAACGGGGCCTTGAGGACGGCGACGGCGATGGCGATGCCGACCACGCCCGCGACCGCCGTCGCGACGACCGACTCGAGCATCACGGATGAGAAGATGCGGCTGCCGGTCGCGCCGAAGCTGCGGCGGACGCCGATCTCGCGGATGCGCTGGCGCATCGCGACGAGCTGGATGTTGACGAGGCCGAGACCACCGAGCAGCAGCACGAGGCCCGCGATCCCGCCGGTGACCAGCTCGAACGTCTGCGCGTACTGCGCCTGATCCGGTCGCGACGCCCAGTCGGTGCGGCTCACCATGACCTCGACACCGGCGTCCAGGCCCGCCCGGAGATCGGCGGCGAGGACGGGGCCGATCTCCGCCGCCATCTCTTCGGGAACCCACGTCTCCCACATGATCGCCATGTCGGGGGGAAGAATGCCGTTCTGCGCGGTGTAGTCCTCGTACAGCATCGTCAGGTGCTTGTCTTCGTCGCCGGTGTACTCCCGCGGCGTCACTCCGACCACGGTGTACGTCCCGCCGGCATCGCCCCCGACCTGCAGTGCGAACCCGGTTCCGAGGTCGGGGCGACCGTAGACGTCCCACAGCGCCTCGGTGATGACGACCGGGGGAGAGGCGAGCTCGACGTCGGCAGCGGTGAACCAGCGTCCCTCGAGGAGCGGCGTGCGATGGATCACCGGGTACGCCGGGTCGACGAGCCGCGTCGGCACCTGTCGCACCTGCTCGGGAGTCTGCAGCGGCAGCATCACCGGATCCACGAGTCGGGTCAGGTGCGAGAACTCGTACCGCTCGGCCACCCGGTCGACGTGGGCGCCGAACGCCTCCCAGTCCATCGGTGCGCCGTCGGAGCTGTTCGCGGTGAACTGGAGCGTCGCGGGACGGCCTCCGAATCGGTCGGACTGCTCCGCCATCTGCTGCTGCTGATACTCGCTGAGGGCGACGACCGCCGTGATCGCCGCGACCGAGACGGCGATGCCGATGAGGCTCAGCAGCACGCGCAGCTTGTGGTGGCGGATCTCCGACCATGCCTCGCCCAGGGCACCGACCAGGCCGCTCATGAGGGCGCTCCGATCGGGTCGGGCGCGGGGTCGGCCTCGGAGACGGCGTCGGGCACCGCCTCGACATCATCGGCGTCGACATCGGCTGCGAGGTCCGTGCCGGGGTGCGTTTCGACAGCGCCGGCGGCTGCGACCGCGGTGGCGGCATCCGTCCCGTCGTCGACGTTCGCGGCGAGGCCCGACGCGTCCGCGGCGGCGGCGTTCGCCGGCAGGTCGAGCGCAAAGGCGGTGAGTACCCCGGCGTCCAGCCGGTAGTGACGCCGGGCGCGGGCGGCGACGTTCAGGTCGTGGGTGATGGTGACCAGTGCCGCGTCGGCCTCGGAGGCGATCTCGTCGAGGAGCGCCATGACCGATGACCCCGTCTCGACGTCGAGCGCCCCCGTGGGCTCGTCGGCCAGGATGAGCGCGGGGCGGCGCACGAGCGCGCGTGCGATGGCCACGCGCTGCTGCTCGCCGCCGGAGAGCTGCTCGGGGGTGGACTCGATGCGATGGCCGAGGCCGACGCGCTCGAGCATGCGGGTCGCGGCGGTGCGGCGCGTCCAGAACTCGCGACCGCGCGCGTAGCCGAGCGGCATCATCACGTTCTCGAGGGCGGTCCGCCCGGCGAGGAGATTGAACTGCTGGAACACGAACCCGACGTTGCGCCCGCGGAGCCGGTCGAGCCGCGCCTTGCGCATCCGGCGAACCGGCTCGCCCCGGAAGGCGACGCTGCCCTCCGACGGTGCGTCGAGCATCCCCATCAGATTGAGGAGCGTCGACTTGCCCGAGCCGCTGCGTCCGACGATGGCGACGTGATCGCCCGCCCCGATCTCCAGGTGGATGCCCCGCAGGATGTCGAGCCGCGTGTCGTCGGGGAGCAGCACGTGCTTCGCGACCCCCTCGAGCCGGACGAGGCTCACCAGTTCCATCCCTGCGGCTCGCAGTACTCGCCGCCCATGCCGTCGTCGTAGCAGACCGGCTCGTCGTCGGCGGCGACGCCCGGGACGTACTGGCGCACCTGCTCGCCCTCCTCGAGGCCCGTCGTCACCTCGACGATCGTGCCATCGCTGACACCGAGCGCGACATCCCGCTCCTCGAGCTCGCCGGTGCCGGCATCCACCCACACGACGCCCGTGCCGGCGCCGCCCTTGACGGCGGTCGTGGGCACGACGAGCACCTCCGACACCGTGCCGAGGTCGATGTCGAGCTGGGCCCGCAGTCCCGCGAACACGGTCTGGTCGGCCGGCACCGCGCAGGTGACCGTCGTCGTGCCGTCCTCGGCGACCTCGACCTTCAGCCCCGTGCACGTGAACGGCGCGGGGCCGCCCTGGATCGTCACCGCTCCCTCGGCGGGCGCGCCCTGCAGGCGGTACAGCTGCACCGGTTCGACCGTGGCCTGCACGTGGTAGCGCGCCGGGGTGAGCGTCGCCAGCTCGCCGCCGATCGACGCGGGCTGGCCCTTCACCACGGCGAGCTCAGTGACCTCACCGGCCTCGGGGGCGACGACGTCGATGCTCTTGACAGGGTCGGCCTGCTTGATCGTGAAGAGCTTCTGCCCCGCCGCCACGGACTGGCCCTCGCCGACGTGCACGGCGGTGACGGTGCCGTCCACCTCGGAGCGGACGGCGTAGGCGGTGTCGCGCGCGATCGTGCCCGGCAGGCTCAGCGCGTTCGCGACCTCTCCGCGCTCCACCGCCACGACGGGATCGGCGATCTGCGCGGACGGCTCGACAGCGGCTGCCGGCGCGGTGTCGGGGAAGAACGCGATCTTGACCAGCGCGGCCGCCGCCGCACCGAGGATGACCACCATCAGGATCGGGAAGACCCACCGCCGCCAGACAACCATTCCGCACCTCTCCATCGGGGCATACCGAGTATGTAGTCACCGAGTATATGCATACCCGGAATGCAACAAACGGATGCCGCGACCGGCGCGTCGCGGGGTGGGTGCGCTTCCACACCCAGCGCACACCAAGGTCACGGGTGGATAACATAGGCAGGTATGCCTGGGGCCATGCGCCCGGGCGGCACCGGCGGCGTCGCAGCCGCACCCGAAAGCCTGAAGATGGAGACACTCCGTGGCCAACCCCCTCGAGAAACTGCTTCGCGCCGGTGAGGGCCGCATCCTCCGGCGGCTCCAGCAGGTCGTGAAGGCCGTCGGCGCCCTGGAAGAGGACTACGAGCAGCTCACCGACGAAGAGCTCCGGGGCGAGACCGCTGAGCTGCGGGCGCGCTACCAGGCGGGCGAGACTCTCGACCACCTCATGCCCGAGGCCTTCGCCGCGGTGCGCGAGGCGGCCAAGCGCACCCTCGGCCAGCGCGCGTACGACGTGCAGATCATGGGCGGCGCGGCCCTGCACCTCGGCAACATCGCCGAGATGAAGACCGGTGAGGGCAAGACGCTCACTGGCGCCTTCCCCGTCTACCTCAACGCCATCGCCGGCGAAGGCGTCCACGTCGTCACGGTCAACGACTACCTGGCGTCGTACCAGTCCGAACTGATGGGCCGCATCTATCGCGCGCTCGGCATGACCACCGGCACCATCGTCGCGGGCCAGACGCCCGAGGTGCGTCGCGAGCAGTACAACGCCGACATCACATACGGCACGAACAACGAGTTCGGCTTCGACTACCTGCGCGACAACATGGCGTGGCGCAAGGAGGACCTCGTGCAGCGGGGCCACTTCTACGCGATCGTCGACGAGGTCGACTCGATCCTCATCGACGAGGCTCGCACACCGCTGATCATCTCGGGGCCCTCGTCGGGCGAGGCGAACCGCTGGTTCGTCGAGTTCGCCAAGATCGCCAAGACGCTCGAGGCCGGCGTCGACTACGAGGTCGACGAGAAGAAGCGCACCATCGGCGTGCTCGAGCCCGGCATCGAGAAGGTCGAGGACTACCTCGGCATCGACAACCTGTACGAGTCGGCGAACACCCCGCTCATCTCGTTCCTCAACAACTCCATCAAGGCGCTCGCGCTCTTCAAGCGCGACACCGACTACGTCGTGATGAACGACGAGGTCATGATCGTCGACGAGCACACCGGCCGCATCCTGGTCGGGCGCCGCTACAACGAGGGCATCCACCAGGCGATCGAGGCCAAGGAGGCCGTGCCGGTCAAGGCCGAGAATCAGACGCTCGCCACCGTCACGCTCCAGAACTACTTCCGTCTCTACGACAAGCTCGCAGGCATGACGGGTACGGCCGAGACCGAGGCGGCCGAGTTCATGTCGACCTATCAGCTGGGTGTCGTGCCGATCCCGACGAACAAGCCGATGATCCGCAAGGACCAGGCCGACCTCGTCTACAAGAACGAGACGGCCAAGTTCGACCAGGTGGTCGAAGACATCGCCCGGCGTCACGAATCCGGCCAGCCGGTGCTCGTCGGCACCGTCAGCGTCGAGAAGAGCGAGTATCTGTCGCGCCTGCTCGCGAAGAAGGGCATCAAGCACGAGGTCCTCAACGCCAAGAACCACGCGCGTGAGGCCGAGATCGTCGCCCGCGCCGGCCGTCTGGGCGCCGTCACCGTCGCCACGAACATGGCCGGCCGCGGCACCGACATCATGCTCGGCGGAAACGCCGAGTTCCTCGCGGTGCAGGAGCTCAAGGCCAAGGGCCTCGACCCGGAGGAGACGCCCGAGGAGTACGAGGCCGCGTGGGGCTCCGTCTACGAGGCGACCCGCGACCACGTCGCGTCGGAGGCCACCAAGGTGGTCGAGGCCGGCGGCCTGTACGTGCTCGGCACCGAGCGCCACGAGTCGCGCCGCATCGACAACCAGCTGCGCGGTCGCTCGGGCCGTCAGGGCGACCCCGGTGAGAGCCGCTTCTACCTGTCGCTCACCGATGACCTGATGCGGCTCTTCCAGTCGGGTGCGGCAGAGGCGATCATCGCCCGGACGAACTTCCCCGACGACGTCGCGATCGAGTCGGGCATGGTCACGCGCGCGATCAAGTCCGCGCAGAGCCAGGTCGAGGCGCGCAACGCCGAGATCCGCAAGAACGTCCTCAAGTACGACGACGTCCTCAACCGGCAGCGCGAGGCGATCTACTCGGACCGCCGCCACATCCTGCACGGCGACGACATCGCCGACCGCGTGCAGCACTTCATCGAAGACGCGATCAACACCGTGATCGACGACCACACCGGGTCGGGACACAGCGAGAACTGGGACTTCGACGCCCTGTGGACCGAGCTGAAGACGCTCTACCCGGTCGGCGTCACGATCGACGAGGTCGTCGCGGAGGCCGCCGGTCGCAAGGGCGGCATCACGGCGGAGGGCCTCAAGCGCGAGATCCTCTCCGATGCCCGGATCGCGTACGAGACTCGTCAGACCACGCTCGGCGAGGCTGCGACGCGAGAGCTCGAGCGCCGCGTGGTGCTGCAGGTGCTCGACCGCCGCTGGCGCGATCACCTGTACGAGATGGACTACCTGAAGGACGGCATCGGCCTGCGTGCCATGGCCCAGCGCGACCCGCTCATCGAGTACCAGCGCGAGGGCTACCAGATGTTCCAGGCGATGATGGGGCAGATCAAGGAGGAGTCGGTCGGCTACCTCTACAACCTCGAGGTCGAGGTGCGCCGTCAGGGCGAAGCCGGTGCCGAGCAGGTCACGCAGGTCGAGGCCAAGGGCCTGGGCGCCCAGCCGGTCGAAGGCCAGCGCCTGCAGTACACCGCGGCCAACGACGCTGGCGAGGTCGAGGTGCGCAACGATCGCGGGCAGGTGCAGCAGGCGGCGACGCAGTTGCGTCAGGCGGCCGCGGCCGCTGCCGCCGCACCCGCGCAGCCTCAGGCGCAGCCCGCCGCCGAGCCGCAGCGCGGTGCCTTCGGCC